>JANMAW010000299.1:0-4371 GCA_031360005.1 Rhizobacter sp. | reverse complement strand
CGCGGTCTATGGCCGCGAGGCGCAGGAAGACGACGCGAACCTGGTCGCGGTCGCGCCGGGCGAGGTCGTTCGCACCGAGAGCGTCGACGTCAACGCTTTGAAGACCAAGCCGCCGGCGCGCTACACCGAGGCGACGCTGCTCAGCGCGATGGAAGGCGCCGGCAAGCTGATCGACGACGACGAGTTGCGCGAAGCGATGCAGGAGAAGGGACTGGGCACGCCGGCGACGCGCGCCGCGATCATCGAAGGCCTGATCTACGAGAAGTACATCCACCGCGAACAGCGCGAGCTGGTGCCCGGCGCGAAGGCGTTCCAGCTGATGACGCTGCTGCGTGGCCTCGACATCGAAGACCTGACCCGGCCCGAGCTGACCGGCAACTGGGAGTACCAGCTTTCGGAGATGGAGAAGGGCCGGCTCGAACGTGAAACCTTCATGGCCGAGATTGCGCGGATGGCCGAGCGCATCGTCAAGAAGGCCAAGGAATACGACCGCGACACCATCCCCGGTGACTACGCGACGCTGAAGACGCCGTGTCCGAACTGCGGCGGCGTGGTCAAGGAGAACTACCGGCGCTTCGCCTGCACCGGTGTGCCGCCAGCCGCCGACGGCTGCGGCTTCAGCATCAGCAAGATCCCCGGCAGCCGCGCGTTCGAGCTCGACGAGGCCGAGAAATTTCTCGCCGACAAGAAGATCGGCCCGCTCGAAGGCTTCCGCTCCAAGGCGGGGTGGCCGTTCACCGCCGAACTCAAACTCGCGTTCGATGACGAGCTGAAGAACTGGAAGCTCGAGTTCGACTTCGGCGAAGACGCGAAGAAGGAGGGCGAGTCGGGCGAGCCGATCGACTTCTCGGCGCAGCAGAGCCTCGGCCTGTGCCCGAAGGACCAGGGCCACGTGTACGAGCACGGCAACAGCTATGTGTGCGAGCACGCGGTCGGCGCGAACGTGACCTGCGACTTCAAGAGCGGCAAGATCATCCTGCAGCAGCCGGTCGCGCGCGAGCAGATGAGCAAGCTGCTCGCGACCGGCAAGACCGAGCTGTTCGACGGCTTCGTCTCGAACAAGACGCGACGCAAGTTCAAGGCGCGCCTGGCCTACGACAAGAAGGAAGGCAAGGTCAGCTTCGAGTTCGAGCCGCGCGCGCCGCGGGTGCCGGCGGCGAAGAAAGTGACTGCCAAGAAGGCGGCATAGGGTCAAGGTCCCGGGCCCGAGAGTCGGCATCTCGGCTGGCACGTCGGCGAACGCCTGAAACAGGCCTTCGCTGCTGCGAAGGGGACTTGAGGCGGTGACCCGGTCGCACCCGAAGGCGCGCAGGGTGCATCAGACCAGGCACATCACCGACGCCGTCGCCACCAGCTCGTTGAACAGCGCCATCGACACCTTGCCCGACACCGCGTACGGGTCGAGCACCGCGGCTTCGGAGTACTTCAGCAGCAGCGCCGGATTCAACCTTGCCATGTTGACCTGCCCCATCGCCCAGCCGGCGAAGCTGCGCTCCTCGATCTCGTCGTAACTCAGCAGCACCACGTCGGTGTGGCGCGCGTCCTGCGCGATGTGGTTGTAGAGCCCGCTCACCTGTGAGCGGCCGCCTTCGAGCACCTGCAGGAAGATCTCGCCCGAGAAGCACAGCACCCCGGTCACGCCGACGCCTGGGTTGTTGTGCGTCGACTTCTTCAGGATCGCGTTCAGCGTCTCGGGGCGCACCGGCTCGGCCGCGCGGCTCGCATACATCAATCGGACCAGCATGGGTGACCCCTTCAGACTTTCTTGCTGAGCAGTGACAGGAACTCGCGGCGCAGGTTGGCGTCCTTCAGGAACGCGCCGCGCATCACGCTGTTGGTCATCATCGAGTCGTCGTCTTTCACGCCGCGCCACTGCATGCAGAAGTGGTCGGCTTCCATCACGATCGCCAGACCGTCGGGCTTGACGCGGCCTTGCAGCTCGTTGGCGAGCATCGTGACCGCCTCTTCCTGGATCTGCGGGCGGCTCATGATCCATTCGCAGATGCGCGAGTACTTGGACAGGCCGATCAGGTTCGAGTGCTCGTTCGGCAGGATGCCGATCCAGACCTTGCCCATGATCGGGCACAGGTGGTGCGAGCAGGCGCTGCGCACCTTGATCGGGCCGACGATCATCAATTCGTTCAGCCGCTCTGCGTTCGGGAACTCGGTGACCGCGGGCATCGCCACATAGCGGCCGCGGAACACCTCGGTCAGGAACATCTTCGCGACGCGCTTCGCGGTATCGGCGGTGTTGTGGTCGCTGTCGGTATCGATCACCAGTGCGCGCAGCACCTCCTGCATCTTTGCCTCGACCTCGGTGCGCAACTCGTCGATCTCGCCTTCCTCGATGAAGGCCGAGATGTTGTCGTTCGCATGGAAGCGGCACTCCGCGCCCACCAGCCGGTAGCGGATGCGCTCCGACGCGGCGAGCCGCGAGAGGTCTTCATCGGTTCGAAAAATCGGGGTGGGTTGTTCGCCGCGCATGCGCTGCCCTCGAGGCTCCATAGGCAGCTAGCGTACCGCAGTCGGCGCCCCGCCGCGGCGGCCCCGCAGCCAGACCGTAGACTGCGCGCGGTGAACGCCGACCCCCAGCCCAGCTCGCTGCCGCTCGCCAGATTGCTGAACCACACCGCCGACGCGGTGCAGGCGGTGCGTGCCGGACGCTCGCTGAATGTCGCGCTGGCGAACTGCCCGGTCGCGGCGCGGCCCGGCACCCAGGCGCTGAGCTTTCACGCGCTGCGCTGGCTCGGATCGGCGCAAGCGCTGCGCGCGCAGCTCGCGCCCAAGGCGCCGCCCCCGGCGGTCGATGCACTGTTGCTGACCGCGCTCGCGCTGCTCTGGCCGCACGCCGAAGCGCCGTACGCGGCGCACACGCTGGTCGACCAGGCCGTCGACGCGGCGCGCCAGCGCGCGAAGCAAAGTGCCGCCTTCATCAACGCGGTGCTGCGGCGTTTCCTGCGCGAGCGTGACGCGCTCGTGGCCAGCGCGCTGCGCGATCCGGTGGCGCGCTTCAACCACCCGGGCTGGTGGATCGAGCGCCTGAGGCTCGACTGGCCCGGGCACTGGCAGGCCATTCTCGACGCCGACAACCATCGCGCGCCGATGACATTGCGGGTGAATGCGCGTCGCACCGACGCGCCGGCATACGCGGCGCGCCTGGCCGCGCACGGCATCAGCGCGCACGCCAGGGGTGCGCACACGGTGACACTGGCCCTGCCCTGCCCGGTGACGCGGCTGCCGGGCTTTGCGCAGGGCGATGTCTCGGTGCAGGATGCCAACGCACAGCGCGCAGCGCCGTTGCTGATCGGTCCGGGTTTGCGGCCCGGCGCGCGCGTACTCGACGCCTGCGCCGCTCCGGGCGGCAAGACGGCGCACCTGCTCGAGCTCGCCGAACTCGACGTGCTGGCGCTCGACAGCGACCCGGCGCGCCTGGCCAGGGTGCACGAGACCCTCGCGCGCCTCGGTCTCGCGGCGCGCACGGTCGCTGCCGACGCCGGTACGCCCGCCGCCTGGTGGGACGGCCGGCCCTTCGACGCGATCCTGCTCGACGCGCCCTGCAGCGCCTCCGGCATCGTGCGCCGCCATCCCGATGTGCGCTGGCTGCGCCGCAGCACCGACATCGACGCGCTCGCCGCCACGCAGGCGCGCTTGCTCGACGCGCTCTGGCCGCTGCTCAAGCCCGGCGGGCGGTTGCTTTACTGCACATGTTCGGTGTTCAAAGCCGAAGGACAGCACCAGATCGACGCTTTTTTGCAACGCCAGGCGGGCGCCAGAGCTGCCGCCAGCCCGGCATCGCCCGGCCACCTGGTGCCGCTGCCCGACAATGTGCTGGAGCACCCTGCGAACGAGTTCAGCGCGGCAGCGGACGGATTTTTTTACGCCCTGATCGAAAAGACCTGAGGTTGAAGGCTCCATGCAATGCGCGGCGAAACAAGTCGGCCCCACCCAGCCCGGTGCGATGCAACGCTCCGGGTGGGCGGCCGCCATTCTGCTGGTGCTGCTGGTGGCGCTGCTGTGGGGCCCGGTCGCGCGCGCCGCCGAGCCCGAGTTGATCAGCTTCGAGCTGGACCACAACGACGAGGGCCTGTTTCTCAGTTACGGCGTCAACCTCGAACTCTCGCGCAGCGTCGATGACGCGTTGAGCAAGGCGGTGCCGCTGTTCTTCGTCGCCGAAGTCGAGGTGTTCCGCGACCGTTTCTACTGGCGCGACCTGCGCGTCGGGTACGCAGTGCGCCGCTGGCGCATCGTGTTCCAGCCGCTCACGTCGACCTACCGCGTCACCTTCGACGGCGGGCTGAGCCAGAACTACGCGAGCCGCTCCGAGGCCTTCGCGGCCATCAGCCGTGGCGCGCGCTGGAAAATCGCGGAAGC
>JANMAW010000264.1:0-2585 GCA_031360005.1 Rhizobacter sp. | reverse complement strand
CCAGGACGACATGGGCCACCTCGCCCGCGCGTTCGACCAGATGCGCGTCAGCGTCGGCGAGAAGCAGGAGCAGATCCTCAAGCTCGCGTACTGGGACGGCCTCACCGGCCTGCCCAATCGCGTGCAGTTTCGCGACGCGGTGCGCGCCGCGATCGCGCAGGCGCAGGCGCGGGCCACTGCCGGCGGCGCCGGCGCAGCCGGCACGACCGTCGCGGTAATCATGCTCGACCTGGACCGTTTCAAGCATGTCAACGACGTGCTCGGCTACCGCGTCGGCGACCTGCTGCTGGGGCGCGTCGGCGAGCGCCTGACCGGGCAGATGGTGCGCACGGACCACCTCGTCGCGCGCCTGGGCGGAGATGAATTCGCGGTGCTGCTGCGCGACGCCGACGCGGCACTGACGCGGTCGGTCGCGCAGCGCATCGCCGCGGCCTTCGACCAGCCGCTCAGGCTCGAGGAGCAGACGATCGACATGGGCGCGGGGATCGGCATGGCGTGCTGGCCGCAGCACGCCGTCGATGCCGACACGCTGCTCAGCCGCGCCGAGATCGCGATGTACGAGGCGAAGCACCGCACCCAGGGACCGTTGATGTACGACGGCTCGTTCGACGCGGCGAGCGCGCAGACGCTGTCGCTGCTGACTGAGCTGCGCCAGGCGGTCGAGCAGGGCGAGCTGCGCCTGTACCTGCAGCCCAAGCTGATGCTCGACACCGGCCGCATCGCCGGCGCCGAGGCGCTGGTGCGCTGGCTGCACCCGCAGCGCGGGCTGGTACCGCCACTCGAATTCATTCCGTTCGCAGAGCAGACCGGCTTCATCCGCACGCTGACGATGTGGGTCTTCGAGGAGGCGGCGCGCCACTGGCTCGCGCTGCGCGCCGAGGGGATCACGCTGACACTGTCGGTGAACCTGTCGACGCGCGACCTGCTCGACCTCGACCTGCCGATGAAGTTCGATGCGTTGCTCGTCAAGCACCGCGTGCCGGCCGAGGCCTTCTGCCTCGAAATCACCGAGAGCGCGATCATGGACGACCCGCAGCGCGCGCTCGGCACGCTGAACCGCCTCAGCGGACTGGGATTCAAGCTGTCGATCGACGACTTCGGCACCGGCTATTCGTCGCTCGCCTATTTGAAGCGCCTGCCGGTCGACGAACTGAAGATCGACAAGTCGTTCGTGATGAGCATGGTCGACGATGCGGACGACGCGAAGATCGTGCGATCGACGATCGACCTCGCGCATAACCTCGGCCTCACGGTGGTCGCCGAGGGCGTCGAGAACGCGAAGGTCTGGGACCTGTTGCGCGAACTCGAGTGCGACGAGGCGCAGGGCTACCACATGGGCAAGCCGATGCCCGCGACCGAGTTCCGCGCCTGGTCGGTCGCGTGGGCGGCGCAACAACGGCCGCGCCCGACGACCACGACGAAATCGATGCTGCATTGAACGCGGGCCGATGACGCGGCGCGGGCCCGACGAAGCGCCGCGACCGGCGGGCCGATCGGGCATGATGCGGGCTTCGCGAGCCCGAGCATGTACCTGCCATCCCACTTCGAAGAAACGCGGCCCGAGGTGCTGCACGAATTCGTGTGCACGCACCCGCTCGGCCTGCTGATCACGCAGACCGGCTCGGGAGAGCTGCACGCGAACCCGCTGCCGTTCGTGCTCGACGCCGATCCGGCCGGCGGCCCGGGGCTCCTGCGTGGCCATGTGGCGCGCGCGAATCCGCTGTGGCGCGAGGCGCGCGCCGACGCCCAGTCGCTGGTCGTCTTCCAGGGGCCGCAGGCCTACATCTCGCCGTCGTTGTACGCGAGCAAGGCCGAGCATGGCAAGGTCGTGCCGACCTGGAACTACTGTGTGGTGCAGGCGCGCGGCGCGCTGCGGGCAATCGACGATGCCGAATGGGTGCGCGCTTTCGTCACGCGACTGACGCAGCGACATGAGGCACCGCGCGCGGCGCCGTGGGCGGTGCACGATGCGCCCGATGGCTACGTCGCGACGATGCTGCGCGCGATCGTCGGCATCGAGATCCGGCTGAGCGCGCTGACCGGCAAGTGGAAGGTCAGCCAGAACCGTTCCGCGGCCGACCGCGCCGGCGTCGTGCGCGGCCTGAACGATGCCGGTATCGCCGATGCGGCGCTGCTCGGCGGCGCAGCCAACACCGAGCCCGGCGCGCCCGACCGAGCGTGACCCCGATCCCGACACCGCTGCTCGCGCCGAGCCAGCTTCGCGCCGCGATCGCCGCGGTGATGATGACGATCCTGCTCGCGGCGCTCGACCAGACCATCGTCAGCGTCGCGGTGCCGACGATCGCGCGCCAGCTCGGCGGCTTCGAGTGGATGGCGTGGGTGATTTCGGGCTACCTGATCGCGGCGACCGTCGTCACGCCGCTGTACGGCAAGCTCAGCGACCTGATCGGGCGGCGCAGCGTGATGAGCATTGCGATCCTGATCTTCCTGGTCGCGTCGGTGGGCTGCGCGCTCGCGCAGACGCTGCCGCAGCTCGTGCTCGCGCGTGTGCTGCAGGGCGCCGGCGGCGGCGGCCTGATCGCGACCGCACAGGCCGTGATCGCCGACGTCGTGCCGCTGCGCGA
>JANMAW010000248.1:0-4465 GCA_031360005.1 Rhizobacter sp. | reverse complement strand
GCCAAATTCCTCGAGCGCGGCGGCATGCTCGAGGTCGCCAGCGACGACCTGTACCAGCGCGACCCGCACGCGATCCTCGAAACCTTTCTCGTCTACCAGCAGACCGTCGGCCCGAAGGGGCTGTCGGCACGCACGCTGCGCGCGCTGTACAACGCGCGCGACCTGATGGATTCGAAGTTCCGCCACGACCCGGTGAACCGCGCGACCTTCATGAAGATCCTGCAGGAGCCCGAAGGCCAGACGCACGCGTTCCGGCTGATGAACCAGACCAGCGTGCTCGGGCGCTACCTCTGGGTGTTCAGGCGCATCGTCGGGCAGATGCAGCACGACCTGTTCCATGTGTACACGGTCGACCAGCACATCATCATGGTGCTGCGCAACGTGCGGCGCTTCTTCATCCCCGAGCATGCCCACGAATACGCGTTCTGCTCGCAACTGGCCTCGACCTTCGACCGGCCGTGGGTGCTGTACATCGCGGCGCTGTTCCACGACGTCGCGAAGGGCCGCGGCGGCGATCACTCCGAGCTCGGTGCCGAGGAGGCGCGCCGCTTCTGTCGCGACCACCGCGTGCCGCGCGACGACACGAAGCTGATCGAGTTCCTGGTCGAGGCGCACCTGACGATGTCGCGCATCGCCCAGAAGGAAGACATGTCGGACCCCGACGTGATCGAGTCGTTCGCGAAACTCGTTGGCACCGAGCGCCGGCTCACCGCGCTGTACCTGCTCACCGTGGCCGACATCCGCGGCACCAGCCCGAAGGTCTGGAACGCCTGGAAGGGCAAGCTGCTGGAAGACCTATACCGGCTGACGTTGCGCGCGCTCGGCGGCGCGCGCCCGAACATGGACGCCGAGGTCGAGGCCCGCAAGCTCGAAGCGCGCCACATGCTGAACCTCGCGTCGCTGCCGGAGGGCATCGAGCAGCCGCTGTGGAAGACGCTCGAACTGAGCTACTTCGCGCGCCATGAAGCCGCTGACATCGCCTGGCACACGCGTTCGCTTCACGCGCACGTGCTGACGCGCAAGGCGGTCGTGCAGGCCCGCGTCTCGCCGCTCGGGGAAGGCCTGCAGGTGCTCGTCTACGCGCCCGACCGGCAAGACCTGTTCGCGCGCATCTGCGGCTACTTCGACGGTGCCGGCTTCAACATCCTGGACGCGAAGGTGCATACGACCCGCGGCGGCTATGCGCTCGACACCTTCCAGGTCAACAGCCCGAACCTCGAACCGCAATACCGCGACCTGATCGCGTATGTCGAGACCCAGCTCGCACTGGCGCTCACCGCGACCGGTGCGTTGCCCGAGCCGGGTCGCGGGCGCATCTCGAGGCGCGTCAAGTCGTTCCCGATCACGCCGCGTGTCACGCTTCGGCCCGACGAGCGAGCGCAGCGCTGGTTGCTCGGCGTCTCGGCGAGCGACCGCTCGGGCCTGCTGTTCTCGATCGCACGCGTGCTCGCGCGCCACGGCATCAACCTGCAGCTGGCGAAGATCACGACGCTCGGCGAGCGTGTCGAAGACACGTTCCTGATCGACGGGCCGACCTTGCAGCAGAACAAGGTGCAATTGCAGATCGAGACCGAGCTGCTCGACGCCGTCGCATCCTAGAGATGACCGACCCTGGGCGCCTTCGGCACGATTCACCGCGGCAAGCCCGAGGCGGCAGGGGCAACGTCCGGCCCGTTCCTGGCCCTTGGCGGCCGGGCGTTCCCCCGAGACCATGCTGCTGACTGTCACCGCCGCCGAAGCGCTGCTCCGCCTCGACGAGTTCAGCACCATCATCGACGCGCGCTCGGAAAGCGAGTATGCCGAAGACTGCCTGCCCGGTGCCGTCAACTGGCCGTCGCTCAACGATCAGGAGCGCAAGCGCGTCGGCACCGAATACAAGCAGGAGTCGGCGTTCTTCGCGAAGAAGCGTGGGGCGGCGCTGGTGGCGCGCAACATCGCGGCGCACATTGAAAGGGACGTGCTCGACAAACCGAAGGACTGGCGACCGCTCGTGTATTGCTGGCGCGGTGGCACGCGCAGCGGCTCGCTCGCGGGGGTGCTCGACCAGATCGGCTTTCGGGTCCATCGGCTCGAAGGCGGATACCAGGACTACCGCCGCGCCGTGATCGGCGCGCTCGACGTGTTGCCGCAGCAATTGCACTACCGCGTGATCTGCGGCACCACCGGCTCAGGCAAGAGCCGATTGCTGCAGGCGCTGCGCGCGCAGGGCGCGCAGGTCATCGATCTCGAAGCCCTGGCGAACCACCGCGGCTCGGTGCTCGGCCTCGTTCCGGGTGAGCGACAGCCGGGCCAGAAGCAGTTCGAGTCGCGCGTCTGGGACGCGCTGCGACGCATCGACCCGGACCGGCCGGTGTTCATCGAGAGCGAAAGCAGGAAGGTCGGCGACCTGCGAGTGCCGCTGGCGCTGGTCGAACGCATGCGCGCTTCGCCGTGCCTTCAACTCGAACTGCCGCTCGATGCACGCGTCGCGTTGCTGATCGACGAGTACGACTTCTTCGTGCGCGACACCGCAGCGTTCTGTGCGCGGCTCGACGGGCTGCGCGCCTCGCGCGGCAACGATGTGGTGAACCTCTGGCAGCAGGCCGCGCACTCCGGCGACACGCCGCAGGTCGTGCGCGAATTGCTGCTCCAGCACTACGACCCGATCTACCTGCAGTCGATGAAGCGCAACTTCAGCGGCATCGAAAAACCGCGGCTCGTGCTGCAGTGGGACGGCAGCGCGGCGGCGCTCGCCGATGCTGCCGCGCAAGCCATCGTGGCGAACTGAAACGTCGCCGAGCCGCGCGCGGCGTCGACTCGATCCGGAGAATTTCCTGGAAGCATTTCTGGTATCAACCGGCGTGGTCGCCCTCGGCGAAATGGGCGACAAGACCCAGTTGCTCGCGATGCTGCTCGCCGTCAGGTTTCGCCAACCGGCCCCGATCATTCTTGGCATCCTCGTCGCGACGCTGTTCAACCACGCGAGCGCCGGCCTGGTTGGCGGCTGGGTCGCGAACGCGCTCGGACCGGACGTGCTGCGCTGGGTGATCGGCGTCTCGTTCATCGCGATGGCCGGCTGGATGCTCGTGCCTGACACGATCGACGACGCCCTGCCCGGCCCGCCGCGCTTCGGCGTTTTCGGCACGACGCTGATCGCGTTCTTTATCGCGGAAATGGGCGACAAGACGCAGATCGCCACCGTGGCGCTCGCGGCGCGTTACCAGGATCTGGTGGCGGTGGTGGCCGGCACGACGCTCGGCATGTTGATTGCCGACGTGCCGGCGGTGTTTGTCGGCGAAACGCTCGCGAAGCGGGTGCCAATGCGACTGGTGCGCGGCATTGCAGCGGCGATCTTCGCGGGGCTGGGGGTGCTGACGCTGTTGAACGTCGGCAAGTTGTTCTGAAAGTGGTCCGAAGGCGATTCTCGCGACGCGGGCATCGAGCCCGCGTCACTCGCCGATCACTGCGCTGGTCGATCCCCGTGTACGGGGCCATCGGGCTTGCAAGCCCGATGGCGTTCCGCGCTCCGAATGCTGCGCAGGCAGCATTCGCTTCACGCGCTCCACCCACTCGCCCTTCGCTTCGCGCTCTCGGTCGCGGGCTTCGAGCCCGCTCCCTCGCCGCCGGCTGCGCTGGTCGATCCCCGTAAACGGGGCCCCTCGCCCTTCGCTTCGCCGGCTACCCCATATGCAACCCGCCGTTGACGGAGAAATCGGCGCCGGTCGCGAAGCCGGATTCGTCCGAGGCGACCCACGACACGATCGATGCGATGTCGGCCGGTGTGCCGAGGCGCTTCACGGGGATGCCGGCGATGATCTTGTCGAGCACGTCCTGCCGGATCGCCTTGACCATGTCGGTCGCGATGTAGCCGGGGCTCACGGTGTTGACGGTCACGCCCTTGTTCGCGACCTCCTGTGCCAGCGCCATCGTGAAGCCGTGCATGCCGGCCTTCGCCGCCGAGTAGTTGGTCTGGCCGAACTGGCCTTTCTCGCCGTTCACCGAGCTGATGTTGATGATGCGGCCCCAGCCGCGATCGACCATGTCGTCGATGACCTGCTTGGTCACGTTGAACAGGCTCGTCAGGTTGGTTTCGATCACCGCATCCCAGTCGGCGCGGGTCATCTTGCGGAACATGCCGTCGCGGGTGATGCCGGCGTTGTTGACGAGCACGTCAACGGGCCCATGCTCGGCCTTGATCTTCTGGAACGCGCTGACAGTCGAATCCCAGTCACCGACGTTGCCGACCGACGCGTGGAAGCTGAACCCGAGCGCGGTCTGCTCGCCCAGCCATTTGGCGTGGTCGCGGCTCGGCCCGCAGCCTGCGATCACCTTGAAGCCGTCCTGATGCAGGCGCTGGCACATCGTCGTTCCGATGCCCCCCATGCCGCCGGTGATGTATGCGATTTTCTGCGTCATGGCTTGTCCCCTGTGGTCGCGAATGGAGGGCGCCGCCCGGCGACCTTGCGGGTCAAGCGACTCGCACCGA
>JANMAW010000226.1:0-4197 GCA_031360005.1 Rhizobacter sp. | reverse complement strand
GCGCGGTGAAAGCCGGTGTCGATGACGTGGATGCCGTGGGCGATCGGCTGCACGAAAGGCAAGGGCGCTGGCATGGGCGATGGCCTCGAGAGGGATGCAGCGATTCTATGGAGTCGCGAACGGCGATCGAAGCACCGAAGGCGGCGCGATGAAACTTGCAGCGAGTCGTGGCGTCAGAATCCGTTTCACATATGCAGAAAACGGAGGGTCCGATGACGAACTCGAATCGACTTGTGCGGCGCGCGCTCGTGCCGCTTGTGGCCGCGGCCGCGGCTGTCGGTGGCTGCGCGATGCTCGCGCCCGGCGGGCTGCCGCCGGGAACGCCGATCGACGCGGCGCGCCATGCGTTCGTCGCGCCGACCGGCGAGTACCGGCTGCCGGGCGGTGGCACGCGGCTCGAATTCGCGCAAGGCTCGTTCGGCAAACAGACCTACATGCTCGATTTCGACGCCAACGGCGTCCTGACGTCCTCGACGCAGGTGCTGGCCGAAGCGAACTTCGCGGCCATCGTGCCCGGGCTCCCGGCCGCCGACCTGCGAATGCAGTTCGGCCGCCCGGCGCATGTGTTTTCGGTGCCGTGGCAGAAGCTCCACGTCTGGAACTATCGCTATGCCGGGGGCGACTGCGTGTGGTTTCAGGTCTCGGTCAGCGACGCGACGCAGCGGGTCACCGAAGCCGGGATGGGCACCGACCCCGCGTGCGACGGCCCCCGTGACCGCGAATGAGGCGGAGGCGCGGAACGCAGCCGCAGCACCCGGGCCAGGCACCGCCGCCGGCAGCGGCCGTCACGCCGCCAGCAGCTGGCGCAGCACGAACGGCAGGATGCCGCCGTGCTTGTAGTAATCCACCTCGATCGGCGTGTCGATGCGCAACACCAGCGGCACCTTGCGGGCCTGCCCATTCGCCTCCGTGATCACCAGCATGGCCTCCTGCTGCGGCTTGAGCTCGGCCTGCAGCAGCACGTCGAATGTCTCGTCACCGCGGATGCCGAGCGACTCCCAGGAATCGGTGCCCTTGAACTGCAGCGGCAGCACGCCCATGCCGACCAGGTTGCTGCGGTGGATTCGCTCGAAGCTGCGCGCGACCACCGCCTTGATGCCAAGCAGCTGCGTGCCCTTGGCGGCCCAGTCGCGGCTCGAGCCGGTGCCGTATTCCTCGCCGCCGAAGATCACGGTCGGCGTGCCCTCCGCCATGTACTTCATCGCCGCGTCGTAGATGAACATCTTCTCGCCACCGGCCATGAAATCCGCGCTTTCGGGAGCATGCTGGAACAGCGTCACGCCACCTTCCTCGCGCGAGCCGTCGGGGCCCGGCGGGATCATCAGGTTCTTGATGCGCACGTTGGCGAAGGTGCCGCGCATCATCACGTCGTGGTTGCCGCGGCGCGAACCGTAGGAATTGAAGTCGGCCTTGCCGACGCCGTTGGCCTTCAGCCAGCTGCCGGCCGGGGATGCTTCCTTGATCGAACCGGCTGGAGAGATGTGGTCGGTGGTGATCGAGTCGCCGAACAGCGCCATCGCCCGCGCGCCGGTGACGCCGGCCACCAACACCGGCGGCTCCATCGTGAAATCGTCGAAAAACGGCGGCTTCGCAATGTAGGTCGAGGCTGGCCAGTTGTAGACCTGACCCTTCACGCCCTTGATCTGCTCCCAGAGCTTGCCCGGCTCGCGTGCGACCTTGTCGTAGTTGGCCTTGAAGGCGCGCCCGTTCATCGCATGCTTCATCAGCGCATGAATCTCGTCGCTGCTCGGCCAGATGTCACCGAGGTACACGTCGCGCCCGCCCTTGCCCTTGCCGAGCGGCTCGGACATGATGTCCTTCAGCACCGTGCCGGCGATCGCATACGCGACCACCAGCGGCGGGCTGCACAGGAAGTTGGCCTTCAGGTTCGGGTGGATGCGCGCTTCGAAGTTGCGGTTGCCCGAGAGCACTGCCGCGCAGATCAGGTCGTTCTTCGTGATCGCGTCGTTGAACTCGGGCCGCAGGTCGCCGGCGTTGCCGATGCAGGTCGTGCAGCCGTACGCCGCGACGTTGAAGCCGAGTTTTTCGAGGTAGGGCAGCAACCCGGCCTTCTCGAGGTATTCGGTGACGATGCGCGAGCCGGGCGCGAGCGAGGTCTTGATGTGCGGCCCGACCTTCAGCCCGGCCTCGACCGCCTTCTTCGCCAGCAGGCCAGCCGCGAGCAGCACGCTCGGGTTCGAGGTGTTGGTGCAGGAGGTGATCGCCGCGATCAGCACGTCGCCGTTGCCGAGCGACATGTCGCCGACCTGCGGCTGCACCGACGCGGCTTCGGATTGCGCGGCTTCCAGCGTCGGGTGGCCGCCGACCATCTCGACCACCTGGCGCGGCGCGCCGGGCGCCGCCGGTGGCGGCGCGGCAGGGGTCTTGTGGACGGCGTCCTGCGCCCGCACCAGGTGGCGCGTGTGCAGGTGCGCGGCCGGCTGGTTGAAGCCGTTCTCGGCCGGCGGCTTGCTGAACAGCGACGTGAACTGAGACTTGACGTTGCCGAGTTCGATGCGATCCTGCGGGCGCTTCGGGCCGGCCAGACTCGGCGTCACCGTACCGAGGTCGAGTGTCACGACCCTGGTGTAGTCGACCTCGCCGGCACGCGGCGCACCGAACATGCCCTGCGCCTTGAAGTAGGCCTCGAAGGCCTCGATCTCGGCCTTCGTGCGGCCGGTGCCGTTGAAGTACTCGATGGTCTTCGCGTCGACCGGGAAGAAGCCCATCGTCGCGCCGTACTCGGGCGCCATGTTGCCGATGGTCGCGCGGTCGGGCAGCGCCAGGCTGCTGGTGCCTTCGCCGAAGAACTCGACGAACTTGCCGACGACCTTTTCCTTGCGCAGGATCTCGGTCACCGTCAGCACCAGATCGGTCGCGGTCACGCCCTCGCGCAACCGCCCGGTGAATTCGAAGCCGACCACGTCGGGCGTCAGGAAATACACCGGCTGGCCCAGCATGCCGGCCTCTGCCTCGATCCCGCCGACGCCCCAGCCGACCACGCCGATGCCGTTGATCATCGTCGTGTGGCTGTCGGTGCCGACCAGGCTGTCGGGGTAGTAGACCTTGTCCTCGCCCTGGTGCACGCCGCGCGCCAGGTATTCCAGATTCACCTGGTGCACGATGCCGAAGCCCGGCGGCACGACGCCGAAGGTGTCGAACGCCTGCATGCCCCACTTCATGAACTGGTAGCGTTCCTCGTTGCGCTGGAACTCGAGCTTCATGTTCAGGTCGAGCGCCTGCTTCGTGCCGTAGTGGTCGATCATGATCGAGTGATCGACGACCAGATCGACCGGCACCAGCGGCTCGATCGTCTTCGGGTCCTTGCCGAGCGACTCCGCGACGTTGCGCATCGCAGCCAGGTCGGCCAGCAGCGGCACGCCGGTGAAATCCTGCAGCACGACGCGGGCGACGACGAACGGGTTCTCGGCAACGCGCTCGGCGTTCGGCGCCCAGTTCGCCAGTTCGGCGACGTGCTCCGCGGTGACCTTCTTGCCGTCGCAGTTGCGCAGCACCGATTCGAGCACGATCCGGATCGACACCGGCAAGCGGCTCACGTTCGGGAAAGTTTTCGCCAGCGCCGGCAGCGAGTAGAACTGCCCGGCCTTGCCGGAGGCGGTCTTGAAGGTCTTGCGCGTCTTCGCGAACGCATGCACGGGCGGCGCGAAGGTCTTGGTCGGGGTCTTGGGCATGGCAACTCTCACTTGGAATGGCGGGCGCGGAGGATCGGCACATTGTGTCAGCAGACGATCGCATGCGCGAGACGCGGCACCCGGTCGTGGCCCTTTTTCGCCGGGGCTTCGCACCGAGTGTCGGCGATGCCAGCGGCCACCGAATCGAGCTCGAGATCGCTGCGCTCCTGCGCCAGCCGGCGTCGCGCTCGCGGTCCCGCCCAGCGATCGCCTGCAAAGTGCTTCCGGCCGCAGCGCAGCCCCGGGCCACTGGGCTCAGCGGCCCGGGTCCGGCAGATAGCGCACCGACAGCACGCCGGTGATGGCGCCGATCGTCGCGAGCACCTGCTCATTCACCGCGCTGTCGACATCGACGAGCGTGTACGCCATGTCGCCGCGCGACTTGTTGACCATGTTGTGGATGTTCAACCCGGCGTTGGCCATCGCGGTGGAGATCTGCCCCAGCATGTTGGGAACGTTGGCGTTGGCAATCGCGACCCGGAAGGCCGACTCGCGCGCCATGCTC
>JANMAW010000201.1:0-2825 GCA_031360005.1 Rhizobacter sp. | reverse complement strand
CCGCGCAGCAGCGACGGCACCGGTTCGGCGTCGACGTTGACGAAGGTGTAGAAGCTGCGCGACTCCTCGAGCACCAGCAGGCGCTCGGTCGCACCGGTGGCGGGTTCGTCCTCGAGCTGCATCGGCAAGGCACGCCCGTCGCGCCCCAGCAGGCCGATCGCGAGCGGGATCACGCACGGATCCTTCGGCGTGTGGCCCGATTCCGAGCCCGCCTGCTCGATGCCGAGCGTGTAGGTGCGCGTCGGTGCGTCGTAACGCCCGCGCGCGGTCAACCGGGGCGTGCCGGCCTGCGAGTACCAGCGCTTGAACTGCGGCAGCGTGCGTGCCAGGTCGCTGTGCGGATTCGCGTCGGCGATGGCCTGCGCGAAGTCGTCGCAGGTCACGGCTTGGCCATCGAAGCGCGCGAAGTACAGCGCCATGCCCTTTGCGAAGCCATCGCGTCCGACCAGCGTGTGCATCATGCGCACGACCTCGGCACCTTTCTCGTAGACGGTGGCGGTGTAGAAGTTGTTGATCTCCACATAGCTCTCGGGCCGCACCGGGTGCGCCATCGGGCCGGCGTCCTCGGGAAACTGCACCTCGCGCAGTGCGCGCACGTCCTGGATGCGCTTGACGGCGCGGGCGCTGACCGGCGACGGCGCGCCGCTCACCGACGGCGGGCCGCCGGCCATGTCCATGCTGAATTCCTGGTCGCGGAATACCGTGAGCCCTTCCTTCAGGCTGAGCTGGAACCAGTCGCGGCAGGTGATGCGGTTGCCGGTCCAGTTGTGGAAGTACTCGTGGCCGACCACCGATTCGATGTCGGCGTAGTTGTCGTCGGTGGCGGTGGCGGGCGAGGCCAGCACGTACTTGGTGTTGAACAGGTTCAGGCCCTTGTTCTCCATCGCGCCGCTGTTGTAGTCCTCGACCGCGACGATCATGAATCGTTCGAGATCGAGCGCGAGGTTGAAGCGCGCTTCGTCCCAGGCGATCGAGGCGATCAGCGAGTTCATCGCGTGTTCGGTCTTGTCGAGGTCGCCGCGGCGCACGTAGACCTGCAACAGGTGATCCTTGCCGGCGCGGGTGCGGATGTGCTGCTCGCGTGCGACCAGGTCGGCGGCGACGAGCGCGAACAGGTAGCTCGGCTTCGGGAACGGATCATGCCACTTCGCGAAGTGGGGCCCATGGTCGAGTTCGCCGTGCTCGACCAGGTTGCCGTTCGACAGCAGCACCGGAAACGCGGCCTTGCCGGCGCGCAAGGTCACGGTATAGACCGCCATCACGTCGGGGCGGTCGAGGAAGTAGGTGATGCGCCGGAAGCCTTCGGCCTCGCACTGGGTGAAGAAGCCACCCGCCGAGGTGTAGAGGCCCGACAACTGGGTGTTCTTGTCGGGCGCGCAGGTGTTGCGGATCTCCAGCGTGAACTCGCCTTCGGGCAGCGCGTCGATCACCAGCATGCCGTCTTCGTGGCGGAACGACACCGAGGCGCCGTCGACCAGCACGCGCGTCAGGTTAAGGTCTTCGCCATGCAGGCGCAGCGGCTGCACCGGCAGGTCCGCGTTGCGCTCGATGCGCATCTTGCTGATGACCATGGTCTTGACCGGATCGAGGTCGAAGCACAGGTCGACGGCGCGGATCCAGTACGCCGGAGCGGTGTAGTCGCCGCGGCGGATCAGGGTGGAACTGCCTTCACGCAACATGGGGTGCCTTCCGGTGTGCCTGCAGGTTCGCCTGCTGGTGTCGTTTCGTCAGTTCGGACAGCGTGAGCGACGTGAAATCCGCGGCGATCGCGATCAGGTTGCCGAACCCGGCGAAGGCGTCGGCCGGCAGCGTGGTGGTCAACGCCACCGCCTGCATGCCTGCGCGCCGCGCGCCTTCGACGCCGAGCGGCGCGTCTTCGAACACGACGCAGTCTTCGGGCGCGATGCCGAGCCGCCTCGCGGCCTCGAGAAAGATGTCGGGGTGCGGCTTGCCGCGCAGCGGGACGCCCGCGCCGGACGCTGTATCGGCGGGGCTGACGACGGTGTCGACCCAGCGGTCGATGCCGTGCCGCTCGAACGCGAGCGCCATGTTCGGCGGCGTCGACGCCGTGCACACCGCGAGCCGGTAGCCGGCTGCGCGCGCCTGCGCGACGAAGGTGCGCGCGCCCGTGATCAGCGCCAGCGACGGCGCGGCGAGCGAGCGGTAGATCGCTTCCTTCTCGTCCGACATCGTCATGTGCTCCTCCGGCGTGCCCGCCGGGAACAGGCCGAGCAGGATCTCCGCATTCGCCCGGCCCGCGGTCGAGGCGAAGAAGTCGCCTTCATCCATCGCCATGCCGCGCCGCGCATGCCACGCCACCCACGCTTCGTGGTGGTGCGGCATGCTGTCGATCAGCGTGCCGTCGAGGTCGAAGAGCAGGGCCTTCATCTCAGTGCCGGCGCGGCTGCCCGAAGGCCGATGAGCCCCCCTTGGGGGGAGTGAACGCAGTGAGCGTGGGTTCCATGAACCTACACACCCTGCTTCAGGCTGGCTTCGATGAACGGGTCGAGATCGCCGTCGAGCACCTTCTGCGTGTTGCTGACCTCGAGGTTCGTGCGCAGATCCTTGATGCGGCTCTGGTCGAGCACGTACGAGCGGATCTGGTGGCCCCAGCCGACGTCGGTCTTGGTGTCCTCGAGCTTCTGCTGCTCTTCCATGCGCTTGCGCATTTCGTGGTCGTACAGGCGCGAGCGCAGCCGCTTCCACGCCACGTCGCGGTTGCTGTGCTGGCTGCGACCGTCCTGGCATTGCACGACGATGCCGGTGGGGATGTGGGTGAGCCGCACCGCCGAGTCGGTCTTGTTGATGTGCTGGCCGCCGGCGCC
>JANMAW010000314.1:0-4675 GCA_031360005.1 Rhizobacter sp. | reverse complement strand
GATCCTGTGCATCACCGGCCAGGCGCCGCGCGCGCGGCTCTACAAGGAAGACTTCCAGGCGGTCGACATCGAGTCGATCTCCAAGCCGGTCACCAAATGGAGCGTCACGGTGCGCGAGCCGGCGCAGGTGCCGCGCAGCTTCCAGCAGGCCTTCCACCTGATGCGATCGGGCCGGCCGGGCCCGGTGCTGATCGACCTGCCGTTCGACGTGCAGATGGCCGAGATCGAGTTCGACATCGACACCTACGAGCCGCTGCCGGTCTACAAGCCGCAGGCCACGCGCAAGCAGATCGAGCGCGCGATCGCGATGCTTCAGGGGGCCGAGCGGCCGCTGATCGTCTCGGGCGGCGGCGTCATCAACGCCGACGCGAGCGATCTGCTGCAGGAGTTCGCTGAACTGACGAATACGCCGGTGATCCCGACGCTGATGGGCTGGGGCACGATCCCCGACGATCACCCGCTGATGGCCGGCATGTGCGGCCTGCAGACCAGCCATCGCTACGGCAACGCGACGATGCTCGCGAGCGACTTCGTGCTCGGCATCGGCAACCGCTGGGCGAACCGCCACACCGGATCGCCCGAGGTGTACTGCAAGGGTCGCACCTTCGTGCACGTCGACATCGAGCCGACCCAGATCGGGCGCGTCTTCAACCCCGAGCTCGGCATCGTCTCCGACGCGAAGGCGGCGCTGAAGCTGTTCGTCGAGGTGGCGCGCGAAATGAAGGCCGCCGGCAAGCTGAAGGACCGGAGCTCCTGGGTCGCCGAGTGCCGCGAGCGCAAGCGCACGATGCTGCGCAAGACCAACATCGACACGGTGCCGATGAAGCCGCAGCGCGTCTACCAGTGCATGAACAACAACTTCGACCGGGGCACGACCTACATCAGCACGATCGGGCTGAGCCAGATCGCCGGCGCGCAGTTCCTGCATGTGTTCGGCCCGCGCCAGTGGATCAATTGCGGGCAGGCCGGACCGCTCGGCTGGACCATCCCAGCCGCGTTGGGCGTTCGCGTCGCCGACCCGACGCGCACGATCGTCGCACTGTCGGGCGACTACGACTTCCAGTTCATGATCGAGGAACTCGCGGTCGGCGCGCAGTTCAAGCTGCCTTACATCCACATGGTCGTGAACAACTCTTACCTCGGGCTGATCCGCCAGTCGCAGCGCGGCTTCAGCATGGACTACTGCGTGCAGCTCGGTTTCGACAACATCAACGCGCCGCAGCTCGAAGGCTACGGCGTCGACCACGAGGCGGTCGTGAAGGGCCTGGGCTGCAAGTTCGTGCGCGTCTACAAGCAGCAGGAAATCGCGCCCGCGATCAAGCAGGCCGAAGCGTGGATGGCCGAGTTCAAGGTGCCGGTCGTGATCGAGGTGATGCTCGAGCGCGTGACCAACATCTCGATGGGCACCGAGATCGACGCGGTGAACGAGTTCGAGGAGCTCGCGACCAGCCTCGCCGACGCACCGACCGCCGTTGGTATGCTCGACTAGTGATGACAACCCTCGGCCGCGGAGTACCGCTGCCACCCCCCGAGAGGGTGCGGGGCCGCTTGGGAGCGGCCCGGCGCCGGCCCCTTTTCCCGGAGAGATCAACATGCCCCGCTTCGCCGCCAACCTCTCGATGCTCTTCACCGAAGTGCCGTTTCTCGACCGCTTCCAACGCGCCGCGCGCGCCGGATTCAGGGAGGTCGAGTTCCTGTTCCCGTATGCACACAGCATCGCGGAGCTCAAGGCGGTGCTCGCGGCCAACGACCTGAAGGTCGTGCTGCACAACATGCCAGCCGGGAACTGGGACGCCGGCGACCGTGGCATGGCGTGCAACCCTGCGCGCATGGCCGAGTTCCGCGACGGCGTCGCGCTCGGCATCGAATACGCCAGCGGCCTGGGCTCGCCGAACCTGCACTGCATGGCCGGCAAAGCGCCGGCCGGTGTCGCCGATGCGCAGCTGCGCGAGACCTTCGTCGCGAACCTGCGCTTCGCCGCCAGTGAGTCGAAGAAGGCCGGCCTGAAGCTGCTGATCGAGCCGATCAACCACTACGACATTCCGGGCTACTACATCAGCCGGTCGGCGCAGGCGCTGGAGATCATCGACGAGGTCGGGGCCGACAACCTCTACCTGCAATACGACATCTATCACATGCAACGCATGGAGGGCGAGCTGGCGGCGACGATGGCCAAGCACCTGGCCCGCATCGCCCACATCCAGCTGGCCGACAACCCCGGCCGCAACGAACCGGGCACCGGCGAGATCAATTACCCTTTCCTGTTCGCGCACCTCGACCGCATCGGCTACCGCGGCGCGATCGGCTGCGAGTACAAACCCGCCGGCAACACCGAAGCCGGCCTCGGCTGGTTCGCGCAAGCGCGCGCCGCCTGACCCAGTCCACACCAGCGAGAACCGCATGACCGCAACTCCCCTCAAGATCGGCTTCATCGGCCTGGGCATCATGGGCGCGCCGATGGCGGGCCACCTGATCAAGGCCGGCCACCGGCTGTTCGTCTTCACGCACGGCAAGCTCGCCGCCGAAATCGCCGACAGCAACGCCACCGTCTGCGCCAGCGCGAAGGCCGTGGCGCAGCAGGCCGACATCGTCATCACGATGGTGCCCGATACCCCCGATGTGGCCGATGTGCTGTTCGGCGAAGGCGGCGTCGCCGCCGGCCTGTCGAAGGGCAAGACGGTGGTCGACATGAGCTCGATCTCGCCGATCGAAACGAAGGAATTCGCGAAGAAGATCAACGCGCTCGGCTGCGACTACCTCGATGCGCCGGTCTCGGGCGGCGAAGTCGGCGCGAAGGCGGCTTCGTTGACGATCATGGTCGGCGGTCCCGAGGCCGCGTTCGAGCGCATCAAGCCGCTGTTCGAGCTGATGGGCAAGAACATCACGCTGGTCGGCGGAAACGGCGACGGCCAGACCTGCAAGGTTGCGAACCAGATCATCGTCGCGCTGAACATCGCAGCGGTCGGCGAGGCGCTGCTGTTCGCATCGAAGGCCGGTGCCGACCCGGCGCGCGTGCGCCAGGCGCTGATGGGCGGCTTCGCCGCGTCGCGCATCCTCGAGGTGCACGGCGAGCGCATGATCAAGCGGACCTTCGCGCCGGGCTTTCGCATCGGGCTGCACCAGAAAGACCTGAACCTCGCGCTCGCCGGCGCGCGTGCGCTCGGCGTGGCGCTGCCGCAGACCGCCGGCGCCGCGCAGCTGATGCAGGCGTGCTCCGCCAACGGCATGGGCAACCTCGACCACTCGGCGCTCGTGAAGGCGCTCGAGCTGATGGCGAATCACCCGGTCGCCCCGGATCCGAAGGCCTGAGAACGACGCATCGGGATCATCGAGCGATGAACCTGCCTTTACCGCACGCCGACCCGCGCGGCTTCCTGCGCGCGCTGTTCGACGCGGCGGTGGCGCAGGCCGTTCCCGGCGCCGCGACGGCCGGCTTTCTGCCGGCACCGCCGAAGGGCCGTACGCTGGTGCTCGGTGCCGGCAAGGCCGGCGGTTCGATGGCCGCGGCGGTCGATGCGCTGTGGCCGAAGGGCGCGCCGATGTCGGGGCTCGTCGTCACGCGCTACGACTACGTGCCGCCGTCGTACAAGGCCTTGCAGCGACAGGGCGCCGGCCGCATCGAGGTCGTCGAGGCCGCGCACCCGGTTCCCGACGAGGCCGGGCGCCGCGCCGCGAAGCGCATCGCCGAGTTGACGCGCGGCCTCACCCCACATGACCTGGTGCTGTGCCTGATCTCGGGCGGCGCGTCATCGCTGCTCGCGATGCCCGCCGAGGGCATCGCCCTCGAGGAAAAGCAGGCGATCAACAAGGCGCTGCTGAAAAGCGGCGCGGCGATCGACGAAATGAACTGCGTGCGCAAGCACCTGTCGGCGATCAAGGGCGGCCGCCTGGCCGCGATGTGCGCACCGGCCCAGGTCGTCACGCTGCTGATCAGCGACGTGCCCGGCGACGCGCCCGAGGTCATCGGCAGCGGCCCGACCGTGCCGGACAGCAGCACCTGCGCCGACGCGCTGCGCATCCTCGCGCGCTACGGCATCGAGATCCCGGCGGCGGCGCGCGCGGGTCTCGAGAGCGGCGCGTTCGAGACGCCGAAGCCGGGCGACGCGCGCTTCGACGGCCACCGGGTCCACATGATCGCGACGCCGCGGCAGTCGCTCGAAGCCGCCGCCGCGCTGGCGCGAACCGCCGGCATCGGCGTGCATCTGCTCAGCGACGAGATGGAAGGCGAATCGCGCGAGGTCGGCAAGGTCCACGCCGCGCTGGCACGTTACGTCGCGCGCCATGGCGCCCCGTTCAGCAAGCCGTGCGTGATCCTGTCGGGCGGTGAAACCACCGTCACGGTGCGCAGCCAAGGCGCGGGGCCAGGCGGCGCCGGGGCCGGTCCGGGGCGGGGCGGCCGCGCCACCGAGTTCCTCCTCGGCTGCGCGATCGCGCTGCAGCGTGAGCCCGGCGTGCATGTGCTCGCCGCCGACACCGACGGCATCGACGGCGTTGAAGACAACGCCGGCGCGATCGTCGCGCCCGACACGCTGGCGCGTGCGCAGGCGGCGGGGCTGAAGGCGCAGGACTTCCTCGACCGCAACGATGCCTACAACTTCTTCGAGCCGCTCGGCGACCTGATCGTGTCGGGGCCGACGTTCACGAACGTCAACGACTTCCGGGCGGTGCTGGTGGT
>JANMAW010000155.1:0-3959 GCA_031360005.1 Rhizobacter sp. | reverse complement strand
TCAGCATCTGGTCGTCGGCACCGCCGAGCAGCGCCGGCGTCACGTAGTAGCCAATGCTCAGGATGAACACCAGCAGCGCGCCGGCGCCGATGCCGGGGTAGGTTTGCGGCACGTAGACGCGGAAGAACCCCGCCAGCGGCGAACTGCCCAGCGACACCGCGGCGCGCAGGTAGGTCGGCGGCACGCTCTTCATCACGCTGTACAGCGGCAGGATCATGAACGGCAGCAGGATGTGCACCATCGAGATGATCACGCCGGTGCGGTTGAACAGCAACGCGAGCGGCCGCTCGATCAGGTACATGCCGATCAACGCGTGGTTCACCAGGCCTTCGGACTGCAGCAGCACGATCCACGCCGCCACGCGCACCAGGATCGAGGTCCAGAACGGCACCAGCACCAGGATCATCAGCACGTTGGCCTGGCGCGCCGGCAAGGTGCTGAGCCAGTACGCGAGCGGGTAGCCGAGCAGCAGCGCCCACAGCGTGACGATCGCGCTGATCTCGAAGGTGCGAAGGAGGATGCGGCTGAACACGCGCTGGTCAGGGTCGACGCGTTCGACCGCACCGTGCGCGTCGCGCCGCAGATCGGTCGATGCGAGCAGGTAGTCGGGCGTCCAGCGCGAGGCGTTCTTCGCGATCGCGCGCCAGTATTTCGTTTCGCCCCAGCGCTCGTCGATCGCCAGCAGTCGGGCCTGCACGGCGGCCGGCGTCGCGCTGCCGTCGAGTGGCAAGGCCTTGAAGGTGTTCATCACGAGCGAGCGTGCGCCGGGTGTCTCGCTGTTGAGGCGGCGCGCCAGCGCGCCGGCGTCGGAGCTGTCGGGCAGCGCCGACAGGTCCTGGACGATGGCCGCGAAGGCGTCGGCCTCGGGTGTGCCGTCGCGGTTCCAGCCTTGCAGCGCCGCGACGGTGCGTGGCAGCGCATTTGCGACCTCGGGGTTCTCGACCGCGCGCTTGAGCAGCGTCGCGATCGGCACCAGGAAGGTCAGCAGCAGGAACAGCAGCAACGGCAGCGTCAGCGAAAACGCGCGCCACTTGCGGCGCCGCTCGGCGCGCGCCAGCTGGCGGCGCAGCGCCAGCGGATCGTGGATGCCGGGCAGGGCGGCGGCGAGGCTGGAGCTCATGGTGTCGCGGGGCTGAACGAGCGGCGATCCGGCAGGCGGACCGACGCGCGCTCAGGTGACTTTTAGCTCGTGGCCCACGAAGCGAAGCGCTTTTCGAGATCCTCGCCCTGGTCGGCCCAGAACTTCAGGTTGAACTGCAGCGCGTCCTTCGAGTTGGCCGGCGACGTCGGCAGGTTGTCGAGCACCTTCGCGTCGAGCTTGGCCAACGCCTTGTTGTTGGTCGGACCGTAAGCGATGTTCTTCGCGTACTCGGCCTGGGCTTCGGGCGTGCTCGCGAACGCGATGAACTTCAATGAGGCGTCCTTGTTCGGCGCGCCCTTCGGAATGACCCAGTAGTCGAGGTCGTAGATGCCGCCGGTCCAGCTGATCTTCAGGTTCTTGCCTTCGCGGTTCGCGGCATCGATGCGGCCGTTGTAGACCGTCGTCATCGCCACGTCGCCGGCGACCAGGAACTGCGGCGGCTGCGCGCCGGCTTCCCACCACTGGATGTTCGGCTTCAGTTCGCTGAGCTTCCTGAAGGCGCGCTCGGCGCCTTCTTTCGTCGCCAGCACCTTGTAGACGTCGCCGGGCTTCACGCCGTCGGCCATCAGCGCGAACTCGAGGTTGTAGCGCGCGCCCTTGCGCAGACCGCGCTTGCCGGGGTACTTCCTGACGTCCCAGAAATCGGCCCAGGTCTTCGGGCCGTCTTTCAGCTTGTCGCCGTTGTAGGCCATCACGGTGGACCAGACGAACACGCCGATGCCGCACTCGGTGACCGCCGCCGGGTTGAAGTCGGCCTTGTTGCCGATCTTGCTGTAGTCGAGCTTCTCGAACAGCCCTTCGTCGCAGCCGCGCGCGACGTCGGGCGATTCGACCTCGACCACGTCCCAGGTGACCTTCTTCGTTTCGACCATCGCCTTGATCTTGGCCTGCTCGCCGTTGTATTCGACCGCGACGACCTTGGTGCCGGTCTTCTCGAACGGTTCGTAGTACGCCTTCTTCTGCGCGTTCGCGTTCGCGCCGCCGAAGTTCACGACGGTGATCTGCTGCTGCGCCAGCGCCGGCAGCGCCGTCGGCGCGATGACTGCGGCAATCAGCCCCGCGGCCAGAATGCTCTTGTTCATGGTGTCAACTTCTCCTGTGGTGGTTGGGAAAAATCCAATGGGCGGAGTATCACGCGTAGATGCGGGTCAGCTCGGGCGCCAGCTCGAGCCAGATCGCGTCGCCGGGCCGCGGCACCGCGGTCACCGACAACGGCAGCTTGACCGTCGACGCGCTCTGGTCTTCGCCCACGCTGCACAACAGACGCAAATGGTCGCCGAAATAGATCAGGCTGCGGACCTGCGCCTGAAGCACGTTGGCGCGCTCGTTCGGCGCGTGCGTGTGAACGACGATGCGTTCGGGCCGGATGCAGGCTTCGACCGGCGCGCCGACGCAGGCGCCGTTCACGTTCAGGCCGGTCAGCACGCGGCCGTCGGCCAGCGCGACGGCGCAGCGCGCGCTGTCGTTGTCGACCTGCGCGGCGCGCACGGTACCGCGCAGCATCGTGCTGTCGCCGATGAAGCCGGCGACGAAACGGTTCGCCGGCGCTTCGTACATCCGGTCCACTGCGTCGACCTGCTGGATCGCGCCGTCGTTGAAGACCGCGACGCGGTCCGACATCGTCAGCGCCTCGCCCTGGTCGTGGGTCACGTAGACGAAGGTCACGCCGAGCTGGCGGTGCAACTCCTTCAGCTCGATCTGCATGTGTTCGCGCAACTGCTTGTCGAGCGCGCCCAGCGGTTCGTCCATCAGCACCAGCTGCGGCTCGAACACGAGCGCGCGTGCCAGCGCCACGCGCTGCTGCTGGCCACCCGACAACTGCGACGGCAGGCGAGCGTCCATGCCCTGCAGCCGGACCATTTCGAGGGCCCGCGCAACGCGTTGCGCTGCCGCAGCCGTCGGCACCTTGCGTACCGTCAGCGGGTACGCGACGTTCTGTCCCACCGTCAGGTGCGGGAACAGCGCGTAGTTCTGGAACACCATGCCGAAGTTGCGCTTGTGCGGCGGGGTGCGCGTGATCGGCTTGCCGTCGAGCAGGATGTCGCCGGCGGTCGGCGACTCGAAGCCGGCCAGCATCATCAGTGTGGTGGTCTTGCCGGACCCCGACGGGCCGAGCAGGGTCAGGAATTCGCCGCGCCGGATGTCGAGATCGAGTTGACGCACGACCAGTTGCACGCCGTCGTAGGTTTTCTGCACGCCGATGAAGCGCACCAGCGGCGTGGCCGGTGTCGCGTGCGGCGCGAGGCCGGCGACGGCGGTCGATGCTTCAGGCGCGTGGACAGTGGACATGGGGTCGGCGATTGCAGTCTGCAGGGTTCGTTCCACCGGGGCGAAGTATGGGCCCATGGCGCGCATCGCCGCACCCGGGCCACCCCCTTTCTATAATCGAAAGATATGCCGAATCAAGCACTTGCGAGCGGCCTCACCGAGAGAACCGGATGAAAGCCTCCGAAATCCGCCAGACCTTCCTGAAGTTCTTCGAATCCAAGGGCCACACGATCGTCGCCTCGAGCCCGGTCGTGCCGGGCGACGACCCGACGCTGCTGTTCACGAACGCCGGGATGAACCAGTTCAAGGACGTGTTTCTCGGCTTCGACAAGCGGCCCTACAACCGCGCCACCACGAGCCAGAAATGCATCCGCGCCGGCGGCAAGCACAACGACCTCGAGAACGTCGGCTACACCGCACGCCACCACACCTTCTTCGAGATGCTGGGCAACTTCAGCTTCGGCGACTACTTCAAGAAGGAAGCGATCGCCTACGCGTGGGAACTGCTGACCGGGGTCTACAAGCTGCCGAAGGACAAGCTCTGGGTCAC
>JANMAW010000134.1:0-3472 GCA_031360005.1 Rhizobacter sp. | reverse complement strand
GCGCATGCAGGCGCGCCGGCACGCCAGCCTGTCGCTCGATCTGGGCTGGCCGCTGCGTGACGCGGGCACCACCCAAAAGGGCGCGGTCCGCCTCCACGCCAGCGGCGTGTTCGAGTTCTGACGTCCGCGGTGCGCCCGCGTTCCGACCATCGAGGCCATCCCATGTCCAAGTCATCGAAAGCCGTTCGACCCACACCCTCGCTGCTTCAACGCCCACCCGCCGGCCCGATGGCGCGGCTGGCCCAGGCACAACATCTGCTCTCCACCGGCCAGCACGGCCCCGCCGAGACGCTGATGCGCGCCGCGCTGGGCGACGCGGCGACCCGCCCCGAGGCCCACTACCTGCTCGGCATCGCCGCGCTCATGCGCAACCAGGGCGACGATGCGGTGCGGCATGCGCGCGAGGCGGCGAGCGAGCGGCCCTCCGAGCCGCGCTACCAGTTCGCGCTGGGCCGCACGCTGAAGTCCGTCAACGACCTCGGCGGCGCGGCGTCGGCCTACCGGCGAGCGATCGAGCTGCAGCCGGGCTACGCCGAGGCGCACGTGAGCCTGGGCATCGTGCTCAAGGCCGCCGGCGACCTCGACGCCGCGATCGGCTGCTACGAGCAGGCGCTCGCGCTCGATCCGCAACTCGCGGTGGCGCACGCCAACCTCGTGGTCGCGCGCGGCCTGCGCGCGGCGCGCGAGAGCGGCTCGGGCGCCGCCGGCATCCCGCGCGATGAAGACATCGAAGGCATGCGCCGCGCATCGGCACTCGACCCGCACGACCCCGAGCTGCACTTCAACCTCGGCGTGCTGCTGCAGCGCCTCGGCCGCAACGACGAGGCCGCGCGCGCCTTCAACGACGCCCTCACGCTCCACCCCTCGAACCTGCCGGCCTGCCTCGCGCTCGGCGGCTGCCTGGTGGCACTCGGCGGCCACGCGCTGGCCCGCGACGCCTACGAAAAGTGGCTGGCGCTGAACGACCCCAACCCCGAAGTCATGCGCGTGCTCGCCAGCGCGTTGCTGCGCATGGGCGAGGCCGACGCCGCGCTCGAATGGGCGAGCAGGTCGCTCGCCCTCGAAGCCAACCCCATCACCGCGATGGAGGTCGGCAGCGCGCTCATCCAGTTGCGCCGCCTCGAAGAAGGCATGGCCCGCTGCCGGGCAGCGGTCGACGATTCCGGCCGCAACCCGACCCTGTACCCGGTGCTGCTGCTGGGCTCCAGCTACCTGCACGAAGACCCGGCCATCATCAACGCGCTGCATGCCGAGTTCGGTGCCCGCGCGCCCCGTCCTGCCGCCCGCTGGCCGCGCCGCATCGTCGCGCCGGGGGAACGCCTGCGTGTGGGCTACGTGTCGGGCGACTTTCTGCGTCACTCGGTCTCGTACTTCGTCGGACCGCTGCTGGCGCACCACGACACGAGCCGCTTCGAGATCGTCTGCTACCACAACAACTCGCGCAGCGACCACGTCACCGAGCGGCTCAAGTCGCACGGCCACCGCTGGGTCGAGTGCGCGCATTTCTCTGACGAAGAACTGGCGCGGCGCATCACCGCCGACGGCATCGACATCCTCATCGACCTGGCCGGCCCGACCGCGCAGTCGCGCATCCTGATGTTCGCCATGGCGCCGGCGCCGGTGCAGATCGCCTACCTGGGCTACCCCACCACCACCGGCGTGCCCAGCATCGACTACCGCATCACCGACGCGGTCATCGACCCCGGCGACATGCCCGTGCTGCCGTCCGAAGTGCCGCTGATCCTGCCGCGCACGATGTTCTGCTACCGGCCCGACGACGCGCCCCCGCTCGCGCCACCCCCCGTGCAGCGAAACGGCTACGTCACCTTCGGCTCGTTCAACAACGCCGCGAAGATTTCCGACCACACGCTCGACCTCTGGGCCGGCGCCATGCATGCCGTGCCCGGCTCGCGCCTGCTACTGAAGGCGGCAACGATGGTGCAGCCTTCGCTGCGCGAGCACATCGGGCGCGCCATGGCCGAGCGCGGCATCAGCGCCGGGCGCCTGACCATGCATACGCGCGCCGCCGACGACATGAGCCACCTCGGGCTCTACAACGAGGTCGACATCGGCCTGGACACCTTCCCCTACAACGGCGCCACCACCACCTGCGAGGCGCTGTGGATGGGCGTGCCGGTGGTCAGCCGGCGCGGCCGCACCCACACCTCGCGCATGGGGGCCTCGCTGCTCGGCGCGATCGGCCAGCCGGGCTGGGTGGCCGACACCGACGCAGGCTTCGTGCAAGCCGCCGCGCGCCTGGCCTTCGACGTGGAAGCGCTCGCACGCTGGCGCGCCGAGTCGCGCACGAGTCTGCAGGCCAGCGTGCTGCTCGACCAGCCCGGCTTCGTGAGCGCTTTCGAGACCGCGCTCGAACACGCCTGGGTGCAGCCGGGCGTCGAGGCCGCCGCGCGCCGGCCCGGCTCCACCGCTGCGGTGGAGCGGATTAGTCCGTAAGGGCCAGTCGGGCGCAGCTTCAGCGGCGTTCGCGTGTCATGCCCCGCCGCTACCGTCTTGCGATGCGATCGGACTCAAGAGCCGGCGTGCGCGGCGCAAGACCCCCGGGACTAGGCCGAAAGAGCCAGCAACACGAGGGAGCAACACATCGCGGCGACACGCTGGATTCCTACAGTAGCGATCATCAACCAAGGCAGCGCCGAGTCGGGTCTGGCTGATGCAGTCCGGTGGTTCAAATTCCGTCCCACCGTGCCTGTGCAGATTCATTGGACACAACCCTCAGGAGAGATAGCTCTATGAAACTCAACCTCAAGATGATCGCCGTTGCGGCGGCGATGGTGGCCACCGGCTCGGCGCACGCTGCGCTGATTGGCGCGAACGTCGTCGGCGGCACAGGCTCGTCGCTGGCCTTGGTCGCCTTCAATAGCGTCACGAACTCCTACTACGTTCGCGACCTCGGCGTGACGCTGAATTCGTTCCTGCCATCCAGCGTCACGACGCTGGCTGGCGATGGCAACGGTGGTGTGGCCGTGACTGGCGACAAGACCCCGAATGCTGGTCTGACCCTCGACAAGACCAACACGGCCAGCTTCGGCGACGCGGCTTTCGGCACCTGGCTCGCAGGGCAGGTGGCCCCCGTTGGGCAGACGGTCGCCTCGATCGTCCGTTGGACCCTTACCGCCGGTGACGTGCTCACCACGGGAGCCAATGGCGTTGCTCGGCTGCTGCTGGCAGTCACCGGTCCGCTCAATCCCCTGATGACGAATAGCACACTCCGGTCAGGCGCCGACGCTGTGACCGGTATTTCGCCCTTCTCGGGCCTGTCCGGTACTGGCAGCACAGTCAACCTCGCATTCACGCAGAACTTGATTCTCCAAGCCGCCACGCTGAGCAAGCTGGACACAGCCGCGAGTCTGTACTACTTCAGTGCCACGACTCAATTCGGCAATGGCGCCGGGTTGGCGAATGCGACCGAGTTCGGCAATGCCAGCGGTTTTGCCGCGCTGACGTTGGCCTC
>JANMAW010000069.1:0-1543 GCA_031360005.1 Rhizobacter sp. | reverse complement strand
CGATGTCTGGGTCGACAAATCGCTGAACAACGCGACCGAGTTCAACGCCGAGTTCCAGAGCCTGATCACGCGCTATGCATGGAACGACATCTGGGGCCGGCCGGGACTTGACCACACGACGCGCCGCCTGCTCGTGCTCGGCATGACGATGGGGCTGGCGCGCTGGGAGGAGTTCGAGTTGCACGTCAAGGCCGCCATTCGCGGCGGCGTGCCGCTCGCGATGATCAAGGAAACGCTGATGCAGGGCGCGATCTACTGCGGAGTCCCTGCGGCCAACACCGCGTTCAAGCTGACGCTGGACGCGCTGCGCGATGCAGGCATGTTGCCGGCGCCGGCACCGCTCTCGGCCGACGTGCGCGTCGCGACGCATCACACATTCAGCCAGCCGCAGCTCGCGGTCGCGCTGCAGGGGCCGGCCACAGCCACGGGCAGCGGCGCGTCCGAGTCCGGCAGCGGCGCGTCCGAATCCGGCGGCGCCGCGCCGGTCGTGCTGAGCCATGCGCTCGGCCTGGACCTACACATGTGGGACGACCTCGCCGCCGAACTCGCCGTCCGGCAGCACCCGGTGCTGCGCTACGACCAGCGCGGTCACGGTGGCTCGGCGGTTCCGCCCGGTCCGTATTCGATGGACGACCTGGTCGACGACGCCGCGCGCCTGATCCGCGAATGGGGCCGCGGCCCGGTCGTGTGGGTCGGACTGTCGATGGGCGGGATGGTGGGGCAGGGGCTGGCGATTCGCCACCCGGAACTCGTCCGGGGCCTGGTGCTCGCGAACACCGCCTCGCAGTACCCAGAGGCGGCGCAGGCGATGTGGGCGCAGCGAATCGCCACGGTCGAGTCCCAGGGCTTGGCAGCAATCGCCGACATGGTGATGGAGCGCTACTTCACCGCGGACTATCGCGCGACTCAGCCCGAGGCTGTCGCCGCCTTCCGCCGCCGTGTGCTGCGCACCGATGCCGCCGGTTACGTGGCGTGTTGCCACGCCGTCGCCGGTGTCGATTGGCTCGAGCGGCTCAGCGCCGTGCGTTGCCCGACGCTGATCATCGCCGGTGCGCTCGACGTCGGCGCGCCGTTGCCGATGTCGCAGGCGATCGCCGAGCGAATTCCGGGCGCCGAACTGACGGTGTTCGATCAGGCCTCGCACCTGAGCGTCGCCGAGCAACCCGCGAAGTTCGCGCAGGCGCTGCAGCAATTCCTCGCGCGGGTCGGCTGAAGTGGTTCAGCTGGCGCGGCGCGCCGCCAGCGCGCCCGCATGCGCGACCGTCAGCGCGGTCATGTTGACGACCCGCCGCACCGTCGCCGAGGGCGTGAGGATGTGCGCCGGCGCATTCACGCCGAGCAGGATCGGCCCGACCGTCACGCCTTGCCCGCCGGTCATCTTCAATACGTTGAACAGGATGTTCGCGGCGTCCAGGTTCGGCATCACGAGCAGGTTGGCGCTGCCGGTCAGCGTGGAGTCGGGCATCAGCAGGCTGCGCAGGGTTTCGTCGAACGCGAGGTCGCCGTGCATCTCGCCGTCGGCCGGCACATCGGGCATGCGCTC
>JANMAW010000297.1:0-1773 GCA_031360005.1 Rhizobacter sp. | reverse complement strand
CCTCGCCGTCATGCTGCGCAACGAAGTGTTCCGCGAGCGCTTCGACGCCGGCTTCCTCGGCCTGCCATTGGTCGGGCGCCTGGCGCGCGGCTACAACGCAGCGCGCTTTGCCGGCACGCTGGCGATGCTGGCCGGGGCCGGCGTGCCGATCCTAAAGGCGCTGCAGGCGGCCGCGGAAACTCTGTCGAACCGCGCCATGCGCGCCGACGCGATGGACGCGCTGGTGCAGGTGCGCGAAGGCGCTCCGCTCGCGTCGGCGCTGGCCGGCAAGAAGCGCTTTCCCGGGCTGCTCGCGATGTTCTCGCGGCTGGGCGAGCAGACCGGGCAGCTGCCGCTGATGCTGGAGCGCGCGGCGCGCCAGCTCGGCACCGAGGTGCAGCGTCGCGCGCTGCAGATGGCGACGATCCTCGAGCCGCTGCTGATTGTCGCGATGGGGGCGGTGGTGATGCTGATCGTGCTCGCGGTGCTGCTGCCGATCATCCAGCTCAACACCTGGGTCAGGTGACCGGGGTGCCCGCCGCCGCGACCCCGTCGCCCGCGCCCGGCGCCGCAACGCCGGCCGCACTCGAAGAGACACTCGAGCGGCGCGTGCATCTGCTCGCTGCGGTGCTGACCATCGGCGGCTGTCTGCCGTACCTGGCCCTGCTGCTGCTCCGACCGCCGACGCCCGGCGTCGTCGCGATGCTGGGCGTGGCCACGTTCGGGCTTTGCGCCGCGCTCGGGTCGCTTCTGTGGGTGCGGCGGACGCACCGCTACGCGGCGGCCAATTCGCTGATGTGCTGGTCGGTGTTCATCGCCCTGTCGGCGCTGATGGTCGCGCAGGGCGGCGCCGGGGGCACGGCGGTGTGGTGGCTGCCGTTGGGGCCACTGTTCGCGCTGCAGGGCGGCGCCGCGCGCAGTGGCGTCGCGATGGCAGTGCTGCTGGTGGTCGAGCTGGTCGCGGTGCAGGCGCTGCGGCTGCAGGGCGCATTGCCGCCTCCGTTGCTGCCGCCGCTCGGCGAAACCCAGCGCTTCCTGGCCGTGACGATCTCCACGGCGTGCGCCGTCACGGTGGTCGGCCTGGGTGTGCAGTGGCGGCGCGGCCTGTTGCGCGAGCTGGACCGCGCGCTCGTCGCCGCCCGGGCCGCCGGCCAGGTGCGCAGCCGTTTCATCGCGACCATGAGCCACGAAATCCGCACGCCGCTGAACGGCATCGTCGGCGCGGCCGAGGTGCTGCGCAACTCGGCACTCGACGAAGCGCAGCGCAAGGCGCTGCAGGTGCTGCGCCACAGCGCCGATGCGCTGATGACGCTCGTCAACGACGTGCTCGATTTCTCCAGGCTCGAAGCCGGCCGGGTGGCCGCCGAACGGGTTGCATTCGCGCTGCACGACGTGGTCCACGACGCTGTCGAGCTGTTCGCGGCACAGGCCGCGACGAAGGGAGTGGAGCTCTCGGCACATGTGCTGCACGACGTGCCGGCGCGCGCTATCGGCGACCCGGCGCGGCTGCGCCAGATCCTGCACAACCTGGTCGCCAACGCTGTGAAGTTCACCGCCAGCGGTGAAGTGCATCTGCGGGCCGTCGTCGATATCGGCGCCGACGGCAGCCCGTGGTTGCGGGCGTCCATACGCGACACCGGCATCGGGCTGACGGAGGACCAGCGCAGCCGGCTGTTCGAGGCCTTCGAACAGGGCGATGCGACGACGACCCGGCGCTTCGGAGGCAGCGGGCTGGGCCTGGCCATCAGCCGCGAGCTGGCCGAACTGCTCGGCGGGCGCATCGAGGTCGAGAGC
>JANMAW010000290.1:0-7268 GCA_031360005.1 Rhizobacter sp. | reverse complement strand
ATGCGCATCGCGGGTGTGACGTGGTCGAACAGCGTGCCGCCGGTGAAGAAGCCGTTTTCATGACCCGCCACCTTCAGGCCCCTGCCATCCACCACGAGTGTCGCGCCTTCCTCGACGCCGACCCCGATGTAGCCTTCGATGCGCTCGAGCGCCTGCTTCGTGACGATCGGGCCCATCTCGGCGTCGAGTTCCATGCCGTTCTTGATTTTCAGCGTCCTGGCGCGAGCCGCCAGCTTCGGGACGATCCGGTCGGCCACATCGCCTACCAGCACCGCGACCGAAATCGCCATGCAGCGCTCGCCGGCCGAGCCATAACCCGCGCCGATCAATCCGTCCACCGCCTGCTCGATGTCGGCGTCGGGCATCACCACCATGTGATTCTTCGCGCCGCCGAGCGCCTGGACGCGCTTGCCGTGATGCGCGCCGGTCTCGTAGATGTACTGCGCGATCGGCGTCGATCCGACGAAGCTCAGCGCCTTCACGTCGGGGTGCGTCAACAGCGCGTCGACCGCGACCTTGTCGCCCTGCACGACGTTGAACACGCCGTCCGGCAAGCCCGCCTTCTTCATCAACTCGGCCATCAGGATCGACGCGGACGGATCGCGCTCGCTGGGCTTCAGGATGAAGCAGTTGCCGCAGGCGATGGCCACCGGGTACATCCACATCGGCACCATGACCGGGAAGTTGAACGGCGTGATCCCGGCGACCACGCCAAGCGGCTGGCGCAGCGTCCAGTTGTCGATGCCGGTGCTGACCTGGTCGGTGAAATCGCCCTTCAGCAACTGCGGCACGCCACACGCGAACTCGACGATATCGATGCCGCGCGAGACCTCGCCGACAGCGTCGGTGAACACCTTGCCGTGCTCCGCGGTGATCATCGCGGCCAGCGTGTCGCGGTGCTCGTTCAGCAGCCCGAGGAAGGTGGTCATGATGCGCGCGCGGCGGATCGGCGGCATGTCGGCCCAGGCCGGAAATGCCGCCTTTGCCGACGCGACCGCACGGCCCACCTCGTCGACCGACGCCAGCGCCACCTGTCGCGCCACCGCGCCGGTCGAGGGGTTGTAGACGGCCTGGCTGCGCCCGCTGGTGCTGGCGACGGGGCGGCCGTTGATGAAGTGGCCCACTTCGGTGGTGGCGGTGAAGGCTTCGGTTGCGCCCATGGTGCGGTCTCCTGGCGGGTTCTGGGGATTGAGGGGCTGGCAGGGGAACTTCGCAGTCTATGCCAGCGCCAGCGTGTCGCGCGTGATGGCCATGCTGCGCGCCGGATCGAGGAGAAACACAATGCTGCGCCCCGACATCGATATCGAAGGCTTTCACACCTGGCAAGCCGGCACCCTGCCGGACGAATTCGGCGCCCGCGTCACCGAGTTGCAGGAAGGAGGAAGGCCGACTCTGTATGCAACTGGAAATCCAGCCGTGGACGATGGCGCCGACCGGCTTTCTGCACGCGGCGACCGTGATCGCGCTGGCCGATACCTGTGCCGGCTATGCGACCGTCGCGCGCATCTGCCCGCCGGCGCGAAGGGACCGCGTCAGACCGCTCGGGTGAGTGATGAGCTGCCCGGTGACGGCGTCAGTCAGAAAAAAAGCCCACCCGCGTGAGCGGATGGGCTTGAAGTCCTTCAGAAAAGGACGTCGTTGGGACTGGTGCTGGTTCAGCGCCCTGTTCGGCGTGATGTTCTTCGCCGGGCGGCGCCATCCTGGGTAGGCCGTCTGCCTGCGATCCCCTGTGACAGCGATCGAAGGCGACTGTAGAGACGCGAGCCCGCAGCCACCATCCCCAATTTGTAGGAACCACCGCCGACGTCGCCCGTCGCGCCGGGCGCGACAGAAACCCAGGTTCGAGCATCGCTGCCGCGTGCTTGCAGACTCCTTCGGCGCGCGACAATGCGCTCCATGCCCGGCCCTCGCCCACGCCCTCCCGCACGCGCTCCAGGTCGCTCCGCTGCGGCGGCGGGGTCGGCGCGCGCAGTTCAACCGCTAAGCGACCGCGACCGCGATGAGCTGCAGGCTCTGTTCGACCGCGTGCCCGCGGCACTCGAGCCGCTCGATGTGAGCATGCTCGACGGGTTTCTCTGTGGCGTGCTGGTGCAGCCGGGTCGCGTGCCGGCCGCGCGCTGGCTGCCGCACATCACCGACGTCGACGGCCGCGCGCTGCCGGCGGGCTTCGACGCTGCGCGGCTGCACGCACTCGCGCAGCGGCGTCACGCCGAGCTGGACGATGCGATCGAGCGCCGCCAGTGGTTCGATCCCTGGGTGTTCGAGCTCGCCGATGACGCCGCCGCCGACAGCGCTGCCGGTCGCGATGAAGGCGGCGATGTCGCGCCGGCTGCGGTCGATGCCGTCTACCCGTGGGTCGCCGGCTTCGCGACAGCGCTGGAGCTTTTCCCCGGGCTGATGGCGCTCGATGCGCGGCTGCTGACCGAACCGCTCGCGCTCGTCTATCGCCACCTGGCCGCCGACGATCTGGAAGACGCCGACGAACTGCTGGCCGAGATCGAATCGCTCGAGCCGCCGGCAGACCTCGGCGCGGCCGTCGAAGAGCTGGTGCGCGCTTGCCTGCTGCTGGCCGATGTGGGCCGGCCACTGGCGGCGCCCGGGGCGCCGCGCCGTGCGCGCCGCCCCGGCCCTTCAGATCGTTGACGGGTCAACGTCGATGGCCCAGCGCAGCACGCGCTCCTGCGGTTGCTTGCGTTCGCGTCGGAGCGCATTCAGCGCCGGCAGCCACAGCGCAAGAAAGCGCTGCAATGCCATGCGCGAGGCCGACTCGACCAGCATCTGCATGCGCTCGACGTCGGCGACCCGTGCCACACCCATCGGCACTGGCGGGTAGACCATCACCGCGTCGGCGCCGGGCAGCGTGCGGGCAAGAGCGGCGGCGGCGTGCAGGAACGCGCGCGCGGCATCCGCGGTGCGCGCGTCGGCGCGCAGCGTCGCGAGGTGCGAAAAAGGCGGCAGGCCGGCCATCTCGCGTTCCTTCAGCTGGCTGCTCGCGAAGGCCGCGAAATCGTGCTGTCGCAGTGCGCCGTACAGCGCATGCCGCGGGTGCCATGTCTGCACCCACATCTCGCTGCGCGCGGCATGCCGGACGTCACGCCCAGCTCGGCCGCCGGCCTGCATCAGCAGCGCGAACAATCGTTCGGGCGCGCGGAAGTCGCTGCTGAACAGCGAGCTGTCGGGGTTCACCGCCGCTACCAGTGTGATGCGCCGGAAGTCGTGGCCCTTCGTCACCATCTGCGTGCCGACCAGCACGTCCACATCGCCGGCATGCACCGCACCGAGCTGGGCTTCGAGCGCGCCCTTCAGGCGCGTGCTGTCGGCATCGATGCGAGCGATGCGGGCCGGGTGGCCTTCGGGCGTGCGCAGCACCTGGGCCAGTTGTTCCTCGAGCCGTTCGGTGCCGCGGCCGATCGGTGCGATGTCGAGGTTGCCGCAATCGGGGCAGGCACGCGGCACGCGTTCGGTGAACCCGCAGTGGTGGCAGCGCAGCGTGCGGTCGAGCTTGTGGAACACGCGCCACGCGCTGCAATGCGGGCAGCCGCTTTTCCAGCCGCATTCGCCGCAATGCAAGACCGGCGCGTAGCCGCGCCGGTTCAGGAACACCAGGCTTTGCTCGCCGCGCGCAATGCGCTGTTGCAGCGCCGCCACGAGCGGCGGCGACAGCGCGGTGTTCGCGCCTTTGCCTTTGGGTTGCTGGTTCATGTCGACCAGCCGCACGGTCGGGAAGGCGCCGCCGCCGATCCGCGAGGGCAGTGCGAGCCGCACGTACCGGCCCTCGGCGGCGCGCTGCCAGCTCTCGAGAGACGGGGTGGCCGAGCCGAGCACGACGGTGGCGCGCTCCAGCCGGCCGCGGTACACGGCGAGGTCGCGCGCCGAATAACGCGCGCCTTCCTGTTGCTTGTACGACGGGTCGTGTTCCTCGTCGACCACGATCAGCCCGAGCCGCGGCATCGAAGCAAACACTGCCAGCCGCGTGCCGAGCACGAGGTCGGCGAGGCCCAGGTGTGCCGCGAGCCAGCTGCGCAAACGCTGCGCCGGTGTCAGCGCGCTGTGCATCGACACGATGTGGCGGCCGCGGAAGCGCTCGGCGAAGCGGGCTTCGAGTTGCGGCGTCAGGTTGATTTCGGGCACCAGTACCAGCGCCTGCCGGTCGGTGGCCAGCGCTTGCGCCGCGGCGCCGAGGTAGACCTCGGTCTTGCCGCTGCCGGTCACGCCGTGCAGCAGCACGGCAGGGGGTTGGTCCTGCGCGCCCGCCGCTGCGATCTGCGAGAGCGCTTCGGTCTGCTCGTCGGTCAGCGCCGGCGCATCGAACGCCGGCGCCGCGCTCGGCACTGCGAGCGACCTGTACAGCTTCTTGATGCGGTTGGCGAGCTGCGCGTCGTCGAGCCTGCGCAGTTCGGGCGGTAGCACCGAGAGCGCGATCTCGCCGGTGCTGCGTTGGTAATAGCCAGCCGCGAAATCGACCAGCCCGCGCCAATGGGCGCCGAGCGGCGGCAGTGATTCCAAGGCCAGCGTTACCGGCCGCAACTCGACGGATCCGGCGGCGACCGGCACTCCGTCCCACACCACCCCTGACACCTCGCGCCGCCCCAGCGGGACGCGGACCAACGTGCCTGAGACGAGCGGGCGCTCACTTGTGTAATCGAGCGGAGTGGCCAGCCCGGTATGCGCAGGTGTGTCGATCGCCACCCGCACGCGAGCTGAACTCTCAGGCATTCAAGCCATTCGCGGCTAGCATACCGGTCAAATCCAAGTTCTGGTTCACGAAAGCATCCCAAGCTCATGATTTCTAAAGGCTTTTGCAGATTTCCACCTCTGCTGTGGATAACTTTGTGTGTAACTGGGGCCGGAACGGCCTCAAACGCTTGCTGCGCCTCGTTGTGGAAAAGATTGCCCGCTTTCGGAGCATTCAGCGACATCCAATGAAATCAAGCACTTACAGCGTATTGGTGAAAAACCGCATGGTGCATCGCGATAGCTGTTGAGCAACGCAGCACAGATGTTCGAATTGGGGATAAGTCAAGCCCTGAGTGATCACTGACCGGCAAAACAAAAATAACCGCTGGTTTGTCTTGCCACTCTTCACTCAGCGGACCGTAACCGCCGGGACACCTCATGCACCGCATCCACCAGCACCGCCACGCTCTGTGGAGGTGTGTGCTGGCTGATGCCATGCCCGAGGTTGAATACATGCCCGGCGACGCTGCCGTCGGCGCCGACAGGGGCGCCGAAGCTTTCAAGCGTGCGCGTCACTTCAGCGCGGATCTGTTCGGGCCCGGCGAACAACACGTTCGGGTCGATGTTGCCCTGCAGCGCCACGCGGTTGCCGATGCGGGCGCGCGCCGCCGCCAGGTTGACCGTCCAGTCGAGCCCGACCACATCGGGCTGCGCGGCTGCGATGTCTTCGAGCCAGAGCCCGCCACCCTTCGTGAACACGATGTGAGGGATGCGCTGGCCGTCGTGCTCGCGCTTGAGTTGCCGCAGCACACGGCGCGTATAGGCCAGGCTGAAACTCTGAAATGCGCCATCGGCCAGCACGCCGCCCCAGCTGTCGAAGATCATCACGGCCTGCGCGCCGGCTTCGATCTGTGCGTTCAGGTACTGCGCAACGGCCGCGGCGTTCACTTCCAGCATGCGGTGCATCAGGTCGGGGCGGCTGTAGAGCATGGTCTTGACGAGGCGGTAGTCGTCGGAGCCGGCGCCCTCGACCATGTAGCAGGCGAGCGTCCAAGGGCTGCCCGAAAAACCGATCAGCGGCACCCGGCCGTTCAGCGCCCGGCGGATCGACGTGACGGCGTCGAACACGTAGCGCAGCTTGTCCATGTCGGGCACTTCGAGCCGGGCAACCGCGACCTCGTCGCGCACCGGATGCGCGAAGCGCGGGCCTTCGCCGTTCGCGAAGCTCAGCTCCAGGCCCATCGCGTCAGGCACGGTGAGGATGTCGCTGAACAGGATCGCGGCGTCGAGGGCGTAGCGGTCCAGCGGCTGCAGCGTCACCTCGGTCGCGAAGTCGGGATTCGTCGCCAGCCCCATGAAGCTGCCCGCCTTCGCCCGGGTGGCACGGTATTCCGGCAGGTAGCGGCCGGCCTGGCGCATCAGCCAGACGGGCGTGTGCGCAGTCGGCTGGCGCAGGCATGCGCGCAGGAAGCTGTCGTTCTGCAGTGGTGCGTACATCAGGCCATTGTCGCAAAGCTCGCCGTGATGGCGACCGCAGGGTGCCCGCATGAGTAGCGTGCGATTTCCATCGGCACGCCCATAATCATCGGACTCGTTTCGAGGAGGGCCGGCATGCTTGCGAACAACATCCTGAACACCATCGGCAACACGCCGCACATCCGCATCAACCGCCTGTTCGGCGGCACGCACAGCGTCTACATCAAGAGCGAGCGTGCAAACCCCGGCGGGTCGATCAAGGACCGCATCGCACTCTCGATGGTGGAAGCCGCCGAGGCCTCGGGGGAATTGAAGCCCGGCGGCACGATCATCGAGCCGACCTCCGGCAACACCGGCGTCGGTCTGGCGATGGTGGCGGCGGTGAAGGGCTACAAGCTGATCCTCGTGATGCCCGACAGCATGAGCGTCGAGCGGCGTCGCCTGATGCTGGCCTACGGCGCACGCTTCGAGCTGACGCCGCGCGAGAAGGGCATGAACGGCTCGATCGCGCGCGCCACCGAGTTGCTCGCGCAGACACCCGACGGCTGGATGCCGCAACAGTTCGAGAACCCCGCCAACATCGACGTGCATGTGCGCACCACGGCTCAGGAGATCGCCGCCGACTTTCCGAGCGGCGTCGACGCGCTGATCACCGGCGTCGGCACCGGTGGCCACATCACCGGCTGCGCCCAGGCGCTCAAGGCCATGTGGCCGAAGCTGAAGGTGTTCGCGGTCGAACCGAGCGCATCGCCGGTGATCAGCGGCGGCAAGCCGAGCCCGCACCCGATCCAGGGCATCGGCGCGGGCTTCGTGCCGAAGAACCTGCACACCGAGTTGCTGGATGGCGTGATCCTGGTCGAGGCCGAAGCGGCGCGCGAGATGGCGCGCCGCGCGGCTCGCGAAGAAGGCATGCTGGTGGGCATCTCGTCGGGCGCCACGCTCGCAGCAATTGCGCAGAAGCTGCCGAGCCTGCCGACCGGCGCCACCGTGCTCGGCTTCAACTACGACACCGGCGAACGCTACCTGTCGATCGAGGGCTTCCTGCCGACGGAGTGAAGACGACGGCGACGCGGCATGGTAGGCGTTGGGACTGTGCGACGCGCTGTCGATGCGCA
>JANMAW010000570.1:0-6862 GCA_031360005.1 Rhizobacter sp. | reverse complement strand
TGCGGGGAGATCACGCTGCCGGACTTCGTCGGCGTCTGCATCGACGAGGTCGTCTGCCAGGAAGCGGCCGGTCGCGGGCACCGGCCCCCGGCCATCTGCTGTCGTTCACGGCCCAAGTCGGACGACAGCATCAGACCACTGCAGCCGGACGTGTTTGACGGCTGAATGTCGGCTGCTGACGAGAGGTGACTTTGGCGTCTTTTGTTGCGGACGGCGGGTCCACCTCAAGAGCCGTCATTCGCGGCGAGCCGACCGGTCGAGCGACCGCTTGTTGATGCGTGGAATTCACCCTGCCGACCCAAACCAGAATTTCAACCCGCTCAGTTGGGCGCACCAAAGCGGACCCCGGGGTTCGGATCGGGTTGCCCACAAACGGCAAGCCCAACCGCCTTCGAGCTCGAGATGCAGACATCCGACTTCCCGATGGCGTAAGGGATCGGCAAGCCCCTGGGCTGAAGCTCACCTGCTCGTCCGCGTGAAAAATGCGGTGCTTGCTGGCCGCGAAAGCGACGAACTCACCCTTACCCTTAGTGCATGCGATGCGCGTATAAGGGTACGAGGTGCCGAAAGCACCTTCGATCGCCCGACTCGCGAGATGCGTTCGCGATTTAACGATGGCCGACCATGCCAGAACAGACGCTTTGTCCCTCGATTCTCGACCCAACGGCAAGCACGGCGCCGTACCTGACCGAGGTCCGTCAACAAGAGGCCTTGCTGAAGACAGGAGCACTGCAGAGCGCGATCTTCAACAGCGCCAATTTCTCGAGCATCGCCACCGACGAAAAAGGCATCATCCAGATCTTCAACGTGGGTGCAGCGCGCATGCTGGGCTACGCAGCCGGCGACGTGATCAACAAGATCACGCCCGCCAACCTTTCCGATCCGCAGGAGCTCATCGAGCGCGCGAAGGCGCTCAGCATCGAACTCGACATCTCGATCGCACCTGGATTCGAAGCTTTGGTATTCAAGGCCTCGCGTGGCATCGAAGACGTCTATGAACTGACCTACATCCGCAAGGACGGCAGTCGTCTTCCGGCCGTCGTGTCGGTCACGGCCTTGCGCGATGCTCAAGACGACATCATCGGATACCTGCTGATCGGCACCGACAACACCGCACGGAAACAAGCTGAAAAAGAGCTGCTCAAGGCGGGCGAGCTGCAGAGGGCGATTTTTAACAGCGCCATGTTCTCGAAGATCGCAACCGACGCGACGGGCGTCATTCAGATCTTCAACGTCGGCGCCGAACGCATGCTGGGCTACGCGGCCGCCGATGTGATGAACAGGATCACGCCCGCCGACATTTCCGATCCGCAGGAACTGATCGCGCGGTCCAGGCTGCTGAGTCTCGAGTTCTCGACAAGGATTCAGCCCGGATTCGAGGCCTTGGTTTTCAAAGCCTCGCGCGGAATCGAGGATATCTACGAGCTCAACTACATCCGCAAAGACGGCAGCCGCCTCCTCGCGGTCGTGTCGGTCACGGCCTTGCGCGATGCTCAAAACGGAATCATCGGCTATCTGCTGATCGGCACTGACAACACCGCACGCAAGCAGTTGGCGGATGAACTCGCACAGCACCGCCATCACCTGGAAGAACTCGTGCTTTCGCGTACTGCCGAGTTGGCGCAGTCCAGAGATGCGGCCGAAGGCGCCAGCCAGGCAAAGAGCATATTCCTGGCCAACATGAGCCACGAGATCCGCACGCCGATGAACGCCATCCTCGGCCTGTCGTATCTCGCGCTCCAGACCCGGCTCGAAGACGTGCCGCGCAACTACATCCAGAAGGTGCACAACGCCGCCGAGAACCTGCTCGGCATCATCAACGGAATTCTCGACTTCTCCAAGGCCGAGGCCGGCAAGATGCAATTGGAGAGCGAGCGTTTCGTGCTGGCGCAGGTCCTTGATCGGGTGATCGAAACTGCCGGTGTCGAGGCGAGGACAAAGGGACTGGAGCTCCGACTCGAGGTCGGACCCACGGTGCCTGAGGCCTTGTTGGGGGATGCAATGCGGCTGGGTCAAGTGCTGCTCAATTTGTGCGCCAATGCGATCAAATTCACGCCGCACGGCTTGGTGCTTGTGCAGGTCGAGAGGTTGCCGCAGGTCGGCACGGATGTCGATCTGCTGTTCAGCGTGGCCGACACCGGCGACGGGATTCCGGTCGAACAGCAAGGCGCGATCTTCGAGCAGTTCACACAGGCCGATGCCTCTACCACCCGCAGCCACGGTGGTACCGGGCTTGGCCTGACGATTTCTCGCCAATTGGTGGAACTCATGGGCGGCCATCTCGGCGTCAATAGTCAGGTCGGCTCGGGCACGACTTTTCACTTCAATGCCCGCTTCGGCGCCGTGCCGGCGCTACCGCGTGAGTCCGATCGCGCCGAACGGCTGACTCTCGGGCCCAGTGTAGACATGCTGGACGCGCTGCGTGGTGCGAAAGTACTGCTCGCGGAAGACAATGAAGTGAATCAATTGGTTGCGTGCGCGATTCTCCGCCGCGCGGGGCTGGAGGTCTTGGTGGCCAGCGACGGCAGGGAGGCTTTGGAGTTGCTGCGCGCGCACAACGATGTGGACTTGGTGCTGATGGATTGCCAGATGCCGGTCATGGATGGTTTTGCCGCGACGCGTGCGATCCGAGCCGACAAGCGCTTTGCCAAGTTGCCAGTGCTTGCGATGACAGCCAATTTATTTCCCGACGACCTTGTCGCCTGCCGTGTCGCGGGTATGAATGGCCACATCGCAAAGCCGTTCGTGATCGACAATCTATTCGAAGTGCTTGCTCGGTGGCTCAAACCGGTGGTGGTGTGTGTGCAGGAGCCAAACGCCTCGGTAGACAACTCGGAGCGACGATCATCCCAGGTCATTGGCCCGGAAGCAGGTGATCACATGTGACTGGTATTGGCCGGCAGTGTGAGTACGAGGCCGCGCGAGGAAGCTGACTTTCGATGCGTGGGGCCAATGTCAGCGGTGAGAAAAGCCCGGGAACTCACACTGCCGGCCATCAACGGCCGGTGGCTACTGTCAGCTTTACCGCTTCCTGGGCACCTCAACACCGCTTGAACCGCCGCCCACCGTGAAACCCGCGGTGCCCACCGTATGCCGACGTCGCAGCCGCCGGTCTGATCGGCGCCTTGCACGCCATGCACACCCTGCCGTGCCCGCCGACGCCTAAGGCGAGCGAGCGGTCCAAGTAGTCGGCCAGCGGCTTGATAATCCTGCAGCGCGTGCAGACCTTGACTCGCCGTCCCCCAACGCCTGTGCCTGCTGCTTGATCCTGCCGACCGACGCTGCAACGTCGGCGCCGCCTGTGGCTTCGATCATGGCGCCCAGGCGCACGTTGAGTGTCGCCACCGGATCATCACCCAGGTTGAAACGGTTCACGCGCAGGAAGCGATACCTGTACGACTCGAGCACGAATTGACGCTCGACGTCCTCGGACTTGTAGTACCGCTCGTAGTTTCCGACGTTCACCCGATCGCGATCGGTGAAGTGCTCGCTGAACCCGTCGTACTCGATGATGACGGTCGAGGTCGTCTCGGCGCCGAAGTGGCGCAGCAGGAAGTCGACCTTGTAGGCCGCGTGCTGGTACGTTGGGTCGAGTTGCCGGAGGTAATTGGCGTCCCATGCCGACCCTTCGACGAAGAATCCATGGGCCGAGCGCGGAACTGCAATGACTGTATATTCATCCAGTTCTTGCAGGCCATCACCCTTGGAAACTCAACGCAAACTCGCCATCCTGGCCGATGCCGCCAAGTACGACGCTTCGTGCGCGTCCAGCGGCACCCCAACGCGCGACTCGCGCGGCGGGCGGGGCATCGGCTCGACCGAGGGCGCGGGCATCTGCCACAGCTATGCGCCCGATGGCCGCTGCATCTCGCTGCTGAAGGTACTGCTCACCAACTACTGCCTTTACGACTGCCTCTATTGCATCAACCGTGTGACGAGCAACGTTCCGCGCGCGCGCTTCACGGTCAACGAAGTGGTTCAACTCACCCTCGACTTCTATCGCCGCAACTGCATCGAGGGCCTGTTCCTGAGCAGCGGCATCATCCGCAGCGCAGACCATACGATGGAGCAAGTCGTCGAAGTCGCACGCGTGCTTCGAGAGGACCATGACTTTCGCGGCTATATCCATCTGAAGACGATCCCCGACGCCAGCCCCGAGCTGCTCGCGCGCGCAGGCCGCTACGCCGATCGGCTCAGCATCAACATCGAGCTGCCGACCAATGAAGGACTGCTCGCGCTCGCGCCCGAGAAAGATGGCCAAGCGATCCGTCGAACAATGGCGCGCTTGCGTATCCACATCGACGACGCAAAGGCGGCCGCGAAGCCGGCGCCTGTCACTTCGCAGCCGGCCGTCACGCCGCGGCGCGCCCAACCCGCACGATTCGCACCCGCGGGGCAAAGCACGCAGATGATCGTCGGTGCTGATTCGGCAGACGACCGCAGCATTCTTTCGACAAGCGCCAACCTGTATGGCTCGTACGGCCTGAAGCGCGTTTACTACTCGGCGTTCAGCCCGATACCCGATGCGTCGCGTGCGTTGCCGATGGCGCCGGCGCCGTTGGTGCGCGAGCATCGGCTCTATCAGGCCGACTGGCTGATGCGCTTCTACGGCTTCGCACATGACGAAATTGTCGGCGAGACCAGCGGCATGCTCGCGCTCGACATCGACCCGAAGCTCGCGTGGGCGCTTGCGCACCGCGAGCGGTTCCCGGTCGATTTGAATCGCGCACCCAAGGAGATGCTCCTCCGCGTTCCGGGGCTCGGGACCACATCGGTCAAGCGGCTGCTGCAAGCGCGGCGCGTTCGCACTTTGCGGATCGATGATCTGACGCGACTCAACGTCGCGCTGAAGAATGTGCTGCCATTCATCACCGTGCCGGGACACGGTGCGCGCGGCACACACCTGGATGCGGCCGATCTCGCTGCGCGGCTGAGGCCGCAGCCCCGACAGCAGTCGCTGTTCGACGCTTGATCCTGATGGCTGAGCCCGCAGCCAGGCGAGTGGCACTGCTCGCCGACGAGGGCGACATAGAGGGTTTTCGCCGGCACGCTCGCGAGTGCTTGATCGATGGCGTCGAACCATCGCAACTGGAGTGGCGAGTGGCGGCGCGCGCCGAAACCGATCTCTTCGGCAACCTGTCTGGCAGCGATGAGTCAACGGCCGCCGACGAGAGCACCATGCGCATCAAGGTGCCCGCGTTCTTCGTCCCGCTGGCAGAACGTGCGGCGCTGCACTCAGACGCCAACCGCTTCGGCTTGCTCTACCGACTGCTCTGGCGCCTGGTTCATGAAAACGCACTGCGCCACGACCCGCTCGACGCCGATCGCCAGCAGGCCGAACTGATGGCGCGATCGGTGCGGCGCGACATGCATAAGATGACCGCCTTCGTGCGCTTTCGGCCGCTCGCGAGTGCTGATGGACAGAACCCCCAGCATGTCGCGTGGTTCGAGCCAGAGCACCACGTCGTCGAAGCCACCGCGCCGTTCTTCGCACGCCGCTTTGCCCAAATGCACTGGGCCATCCTCACGCCCGAGCGCTGTGTGCGGTGGGACGGTCAAGCTCTTGCCTTCGGGCCCGGCGCAAATCGCAGCGACGCGCCGCCGGCCGATGCGGCGGAGCAGTTGTGGTTGACGTACTACGCAAGCATCTTCAACCCCGCGAGGCTGAAACTCGCGATGATGCAAAAGGAAATGCCCCGCCGGTACTGGAAGAACCTGCCCGAAGCCGCGTTGATTCAGCCGCTCGCGGCTGGGGCTGCCCAGCGCGAACGCACGATGGTCGAACAGACCGCGAACGAACCGGCGCGGCGGCGCCCTGCTTCGTCCAAGACACTCGCGATGGACGCGCGACTCATGGTCGTGCACGCGCCCGGCTCGCTCGCCGAGTTGCACGATGCGGCCGAGCGCTGCCGCGAATGTCCGATCGGCGCGCACGCGACGCAAGCCGTCCGCGGCGAAGGCAATGAACATGCGCGGCTGATGATCGTCGGCGAACAACCCGGCGATCGCGAAGATCTGCTCGGCCGCCCGTTCGTCGGCCCGGCGGGCCATCTGCTGGATCGCGCGCTGGAGCAACTCGGCTGGCCGCGCGATCGCCTCTATTTGACCAACGCGGTCAAGCACTTCAAGTTCGAGCTGCGCGGCAAGCGTCGCATTCACAAAACACCGGCGCAGCAAGAGGCCGCGGCCTGCCTGCATTGGCTCGAAAGCGAAATCGCGATCGTGAAGCCGGAAGCGGCGATAGCCCTCGGCGCGACAGCGGCGCGCGCACTGCTGGGGCGCGCAGTGCCGGTGATGAAGGAGCGCGGGCAATGGTCAACGCGCGACGACGGCCTGCGCGTGCTCGTAACGCTCCACCCATCGGCATTGCTTCGCATCGAGCGAGCCGAACAGGACCTGGCGTTCAAGCAATGGCTGGCCGACCTCGCGCTTGCGGCGCGCGATGCGCAAGGTTGACCCGCGTCGGCGCGATGCCCTCACCGGCAGGAGTGGGCAGGTCTCGCCCACCGCATCGTCAAATCTCGATGGTCGAAAGCCGTCACCAGAATTGGTGACGCCTGCGGCGGTCGACACTTGCCCGTCGCTCTCGACATTTCCCGGCGGTCGCACCGACTTTCAACCAGGCGATTTCTGCCTGCGACGGTTGACACGTCGCCGAACGTCTCGAAGGCGCGTTACCTCGTGAGCAGATGCTGCCCGACATCGTCACACCCGCACCGGACGAAAGCTAGCGCGGCCGCAGCGGCCGAAAGAACTCGACGATCTCGCGCGCCAGCGCCTCGGGCTGCTCCATCGCGGCGAAATGGCCGCCATTCGGCATCGCGGTCCAGCGGCGGATGTCGGTGTACATCTTCTCGGCCAC
>JANMAW010000511.1:0-1684 GCA_031360005.1 Rhizobacter sp. | reverse complement strand
GCTTCGACCAGCGATTTCGGAATGCTCGCGAGGCCCGCGAGGAAGAACAGGAAGTTGTACGAGATCTGCTTCCAGACCGCCGCCATCACGACCAGCGCCATCGCCTGGCCGCCATTGAGCAGGTGGTTCCAGTCGACGCCGATCGCGTCCAGCCAGTAGGCGACGATGCCGATGCTGGGTGAGAACATGAACAGCCACAGCACGCCGGCGACGGCCGGCGCCACGGCATACGGCCAGATCAGCAGCGTCTTGTAAAGGGTTCCGCCGCGCACCACGCGGTCGGCGAAAACCGCCAGCAGCAGCGAGATGCCGATGCCGAACACCGCCACGAGCAGCGAGAAGACCGCCGTGGTCTTGAACGATGCGAGGTAGGTCTCGTCGCTCCAGAGATTGCGAAAGTTCTCCAGCCCGACCCAGGCGACCGAGGTGCCGAACGCGTCCGACTGCTGCAGCGATTGCAGCAAGGCCTGAGCCGCCGGCCAGAAGAAGAACACCGCGATGACGATCGCCTGCGGCGCCAGCAGCGCCCAGGGCAGCCAGTTCGAGCGGAAGACGACGCGCTTCTCAGCTGCCATGACGCGCCGGCCTCTTCTTCGATCTGGTCAGCTCCTTCACCGCGCGGCGGGGAGGGTCGGGGAGGGGTGCTGTCATCTCGGCGCGGAGCGAACAAGTCGGTCAGGACTTGTTCGCTTTCTCGAATCGTTCGAGCAGCTCGTTGCCGCGCTTGACGATCGAATCGAGCGCTTCCTTCGCGCTCTTCTTGCCGCCCCAGACCTGCTCCAGTTCCTCGTCTTCGATCGCGCGGATCTGCACGTAGTTGCCGAGGCGGATGCCGCGCGACTTGTCGGTGGTCTTGCGGATCATCTGCGTCACCGCGACGTCGGTGCCCGGCTTCTCCTTGTAGAAGCCCGACTTCTCGGTGAGCTGGTAGGCGGCCGTGGTGATCGGCAGATAGCCGGTTCGCTTGTGGCTCGCCGACTGCACCTCGGGGCTCGACAGGTAGTTGAAGAACGCCGCCACGCCCTTGTACTCGGCCGGCGTCTTGCCCGACAGCACCCACAGGCTGGCGCCGCCGATCACGGTGTTCTGCGGCGCGCCGGGGACGTCGGGGTAGTAGGGCAGGGCCGCCAGGCCATAGGCGAACTTCGCGTTCTTCGCGACGTTGCCGTAGAAGCCCGACGAGGTGTTGATCATCGCGCACTCGCCCGAGACGAAGCTGGCCTCGGGCACGTTGCCGCGGCCCTTGTAGACGAACAGACCCTGCTTCGACATGTTGGCCAGGTTCTCGATGTGGCGCTGGTGCAGCGGCGAATCGACCTTCATGCGCGCGTTCAGGCCGGCCAGGCCGTTGCGCTGGGTCGCGAACTCGACGTTGTGCCAGGCCGAGAAGCTCTCGAGCTGCGTCCAGCCCTGCCAGGCGGTCGTAAACGGGCACTTGTGGCCGCTCGCCTTCAGCTTCGCGGCAGCAAGCGTCACCTCGGGCCAGGTGGTCGGCGGCTTGTCGGCGTCGAGGCCGGCGGCCTTGAACGCGTCCTTGTTGAAGTAGAAGATCGTCGTCGAGCTGTTGAACGGGAAGCTCAGCATCTGGCCGTTCGGCGCGGTGTAGTAGCCCGCCACCGCCGGCACGTAGGCGGCGGGGTCGAACTTGACGCCGGCGTCCTTCATGACCTGGCCGACCGGGATG
>JANMAW010000480.1:0-2706 GCA_031360005.1 Rhizobacter sp. | reverse complement strand
CCTCACCGAGGTCGAGCGCAAGCGCGTGCTGGTACTGATGACGCAGCAGGCCGAGCGCATGGGAACGTTGGTCAGCGACCTGCTGACGCTGGCGCAACTCGAAGGCAGCCCGCGCCCGCATGCCGATCGGTGGGTGGCGCTGGCGCCGTTGCTGGCGCAGGTCGCAGCCGATGCGAAACTGCTCTCCGCCGGTCGGCACAGCTTGGCCTTCGCGGCCCATGTCGAAGCGCAGATTGCCGGCGCACCGAACGAATTGCTGAGCGCGGTGACGAATCTGGTCAACAACGCGGTGCGTTACACACCCGACGGCGGGCGCATCGAGGTCACGTGGAAGGTACTGGCCGACGGCGCCGGCGAGATCGCCGTGACCGACACCGGCCTCGGCATCGCGCGCGAACACCTGCCGCGCCTGACCGAGCGCTTCTACCGCGTCGACGGCAGCCGCTCGCGCGACACCGGCGGAACTGGTCTCGGCCTGTCGATCGTCAAGCATGTGGTCCAGCGGCACGGTGGCGAACTCGATATTCAGAGCGAGCCGGGGCAGGGTTCGACGTTCCGGCTTGTCTTTCCAGCCGCCCGCGTGCGTGATGTCGCCGCGGCGGTGGCAGTGCTGGCGCCACCGGAACGGATGGTCCGGGAAGAGAGGGGCGTGCCGTGAGGGCTGGCCGCACGGCCCGGGGCGACGCCGCGGCTGCGTCAGCGGCGGCGGTTTGAGGCGACGCGCCGATACACCGCAGTGATCTCTTCTTCACTGGTGTTGCGGCGCTCGCGTGCGAGAAGCCGCCACCCCGGTCCGGGGGCGCTTGGCGCCTGGCGCGTCTCCACCTGCAGCAGAAATTCGCAGCGCGTCGCGTCGGACGGCGTGATCGCGTCGACGCGGTACCCGCCCAGATGCTCCAGTGCCACGACCTGCGCGCGCGGCACACCGGGCGCCGAGATGCATGAGTCGGCGGGCACCTGCTGGGCGATGCGCTGTACCAACGAACGGTAGCTGCGCGCGTGATCGAGCGGCGGCAGCAGCAAGGTCATCACCAGCAGCCAGCACAGCGCGACGCCGCTGGCCGGCAGCACCAGGCTCTTCCACAGCGGATGGCGGCTGCGTCCGGTGCGCCACGTTACCAACCACAGCCAGGCGAGCGTCCCGACCATCGCGAGCGCGAGCGTGGCGACCGAAAGGCTGGGCGCGTAGCCCGGCGCCAACCGGGCGATGTTTGCGGCCGGCTGCGCCGGCACGCCGGTGTGCATCGACGCATAGACGATCCAGATGGCGCCGGCAAAGACCGTGAAGAAGCAAACCGAGAACCAGTCGATCGCTGCCGCGGTGCTGCGCTGCAGGGTCGGCAGGGCGAACGCGGCGAGCACCGCCAGCGGCGGCAGGCCGAGCATCAGCGCGCGCTCCGAGCCGCCCATCGTGATGCACGCCAGCACACTCACCGCGACGCAGCCGAGCGGAATCGCGATGTGGCGGTCCGACAGATGGCCGCGCCAGCGCCAGACCGTCCACAACGCGAGCGGCCAGGCCGGCCACGTGAACCATGCCAGCAGGCGCAACAAGTCCCAAGCGCCTGCGAGCGATGGGTTGTTCAAGCCAATGCGCCAACCCCAAGCGCCGAGCACGATGGCCGCCAGCGCCGAGAGTGCGGCGCTTACCGCGATCCATCGCACGAAGCGCCGTGCCGGCTCGTAGCTCGAGGCACCGCAGATCACGGCGCCGACGACGCCCAACGCCAGTGCGATGCTCGGTGCGCCGCTCGCAGCCAGCGCGGGCAGCGCGGCGAGCACCGCCAGCGTGGGCCGCGACCCGCCGAAAGGGCTGGCCGCAAGCGCGTAAACGAAGAGCGCCACGCTCGCCAGCTGCGCGAGCTCGGGCGTGGTCTCGTGGCCGAGCTGCAGTAGCCCCAACGACGCGACCAGCGCGAGCAGTGCGCCGTCGGCAATGGCGCGGGCGTAGTCGACCGGGCTGGCCTCGCCGCCGAACGCGAACGGCAGCGGCTGCGCGGCCTCGGTGCGGGCCAGATGGTAGGTGCTGTACCACGTCAGCAACAGCACCAGCACGAGAAGTAGCGCGAACGGGATGCGCGCCGCAGGGGCCGGATCCAGCCAGGGGCCAAGCAGCTTGATGAACGAGGCGCCGAGCCAGTACGGCAGCAGAGCCGCGTCAGCAGGCAGGCCGCCGACGGTGGGCGCGAACCAAGAGGTACGGCCCTGCGCGATGTTCACCATGTAGCCGAAGGCCGTTATGTCGGCGCTTTTCCACGGGTCGCGACCGAACACGCCGGGCAGCACGTAGGCAGCGCAGAACAGCAGCAGGGCCACGCGCGGAAGCCGCTGCGCGGCGCGCTGACTGACAAGGGCAGGGTTGGGCGAGTTCAATTCGATCGGTGCGGAATCAGGCCCGAATGATGCAGCAAGTCAACAGACTCGAGTGCGGCTGTGCCCACCGAACCGCAAGCACGACAAAAATGAAAAAAGGCAGCCAAAGCTGCCTTTTCGCGGTGATGTCGAAGCGTTTACTTCTTCGCGCCCAGGTGCGCAAACTTGTTGCGGAACTTCTCGACGCGGCCGCCGAGCGAGTCGACGCTCTTTTGCGTGCCGGTGTAGAACGGGTGCGACTCGCTGGTGGTCTCGAGCTTGAACAGCGGCAGTTCGCGACCGTCGTCCATCTTGATGGTTTCCTTCGCTGTGGCGCACGAACGCGTCACGAAC
>JANMAW010000472.1:0-1608 GCA_031360005.1 Rhizobacter sp. | reverse complement strand
CAGGCGGTCGGGTCGCAGATCGAGGTCTGGATGGATGGCGGCATCCGCTCCGGGCAAGACGTGCTGAAGGCGGTCGCGCTCGGCGCCCGCGGCACGCTGATCGGGCGTTCGTTCCTGTATGGCCTGGGCGCGATGGGCGAGGCCGGCGTGACCAAGGCGCTCGAGATCATCGCGAAAGAGCTCGACATCACGATGGCGTTCTGCGGCCACACCGACATCCTCACGGTCGACCGCGGTGTTCTCTTGCGAGAGACATTCGCGAGCTGACGTGCGGAAAATGCGGCGGCCAAGCCGACCCGGCTTACAACTGCCGCGATTCGAAGGTATTGCAGTTGTCGGGGCTGCCGGACTCGAAGCCGCGCTTGAACCAGCCGACGCGCTGCGCGCTGCTGCCGTGGGTGAAGCTCTCGGGAACGATCTGGCCGCGCGTCTTGCGCTGCAGCGTGTCGTCGCCGATCTGCGACGCCGCATTCAGCGCCGTTTCAATGTCGCCCGGTTCGAGCCGCCAGCCCTTTTCGGCTTGCGAGCGCTTGGCCCAGATGCCGGCAAAACAATCGGCCTGCAATTCGAGCCGGACGCTCATCGCATTGGCTTGAGCCTCGGATCCACGCCGGCGCGCAGCATCGACCTGGTCGCTCGTGCCCAACTGGTTCTGCACATGGTGCCCGACCTCGTGCGCGATCACATAGGCCTGGGCGAACTGGCCGGGCGCGCCGAGGCGTTTGCTCATCGTTTCGAAGAAATTCAGGTCGAGGTAGACGCGCGATTCGGCCGGGCAGTAGAAGGGGCCCATGGCCGCGACGCCGGTGCCGCACCTAACGGTGTCGATGGTGTCGCCAAAGAGCTTCAGTTTGGGGTCGCGGTAGGTCTTGCCTGACTGCCGGAACACGTCGCTCCAGACCACCTCGGTGCTGCGCAACACCTGCGACACAAACGTCGCCTGCGGGTCGCCGGCCGGAGGCGGCGCCGTCGGCCCCGGCGCGGTCTGCACGCTTGGCTCGCCACCGCCGCCCAGCAGCCCGAGGATCGTCAGCGGGTTGATGCCGAAGATCCAGCCGGCGACCACCGCCACCGCGACCGTGCCCAGCCCGATGCCGCGGCCCCCGATGCCGAAGCCGCCGCCACCACCGCTCGAGCCGCGCGCGTCTTCGACGTTGGAGCTCTCTTCCTGACCGTCCATTCTCATCGGGTGCTCCTCGGTTCGCGATTCAGCGCCGGTGCAGCGTGTCGGCCGATGGTAGCGCCCCGGCTGCGCGGCGAGGCGTCGGACGGCTCCCCGGCGGAATCCCGGACGACGCCGCGTGGCGCGCACACGTCGGCGCGACCGCGTCGCGGGTTTGGGCCACCCGCTATGTCTTGGGCAGCGTCACGCCGCGCTGGCCCTGGTACTTGCCGCCGCGGTCCTTGTAGCTGGTCTCGCAGACTTCGTCGCTCTCGAAGAACAGCACCTGCGCGCAGCCTTCACCGGCGTAGATCTTGGCGGGCAGCGGCGTGGTGTTGCTGAATTCGAGCGTCACGTAGCCTTCCCATTCGGGCTCGAACGGCGTGACGTTGACGATGATCCCGCAGCGCGCGTAGGTGCTCTTGCCGAGGCAGATCGTCAGCACG
>JANMAW010000466.1:0-2368 GCA_031360005.1 Rhizobacter sp. | reverse complement strand
CCGGCTTGCCCGTCGGCGAGCGTGACCGGCGCATCGGCCGCGGCGGCGCCGGGCCGCATGCGGGCATCGAACCGCGCCGTGTCGGGCGTGTTGAGCGGCGAGCCGTCGAGCGTCGTCGCGACTGAAAGCCGGCCGCTGTTGACGAGCGTGCGCGCGAATGCGTGCTGCCTCGAAAGGTCGAGCACCGCGTCACGGAACACCCGGCTGATGTCGCTCTTCGGGGTGATGAAGTCGGTTGCCCGGGTCGAGTGGCGGATGTTCTCGTCGGCCGCATACTCGCGCTCGTCGGCATAGGTATCGAGCAGCGCATCTGGCGCGTGGCCGCGCAGCACGAAGGTGAGTTTCCACGCCAGGTTGTCGGCGTCCTGCACGCCCGAGTTGGCGCCGCGCGCTCCGAATGGCGAGACGCCGTGCGCGCAGTCGCCGGCAAACAGCACGCGGCCGACGCGGAAGCGCTGCATGCGCATGCACGCGAAGGTGTAGACGCTGGCCCATTCGAGCTCGAAGGGCGTGTCCTTCATCGTCGAGTTCGCGAGCAGCGCCTTGACCCGCGGGATGATGTTCTCGGGCTTCCTCTCCTCCTCGGGGTCCGCGTCCCAGCCGAGCTGGAAGTCGATGCGCCAGACACCATCGGGTTGCATATGCAGCAGCACGCTGCGGCTCGGGTGGAAGCTCGGATCGAACCAGAACCAGCGCTCCGCCGGCCGGTCCAGTTTCATTTTCACGTCCGCGATCAGGAAGCGGTCACGAAAGACGCGGCCTTGGGTCGGCTCGCCGATGAGTTCACGCAGCGTCGAGCGGCTGCCGTCGCACGCTGCCAAATGGTCGGCGCGCAGTGAGTAGCTGCCCTCGGGCGTCTCGATGGTCAGCAGCGCATGGTCGGCGTGCTGGGTGACGCCGACGACGCGGTTCTTCCAGCGCAGATCGATCAGTGGCAGTGCGGCTGCGCGCTGCGCGAGGTAACCCTCGACGTAGTACTGCTGCAGGTTGACGAATGCGGGCCGTTCGTGGCCAGCCTCGGCGAGCAGGTCGAAGCTGTAGATCTGCGCGTCGCGAAAGAACACTTTGCCGACGTTCCACGACACGCCTTTGTCGACCATGCGCTCTCCGCAGCCCAGTCGATCGAAGATCTCCAGCGTGCGCTTCGCAAAACAGATCGCGCGCGATCCGCTAGAAAGCGTGCAATCGCTATCGAGCAACACCACCGGAATCTGCCGCTGCGCCAGATCGATCGCGAGCACCAGGCCGACCGGGCCGGCGCCGACCACGACGACCGGGTGGCGCGCCGGCGGTTCGGCGCCGTGATCGGCACTGCGGACGTAGTCGAAGGTCAGCGTCCGGAAGTCGACGGGTTCGTCGGGTCGCGATGCCAGTTGATCCGTTCTCATCGCGGTTCCGCGTTGCGCGTTCAGGACTCGAGCGCGTTCCACATCTCGATGTCGCGCCCGGCTGTCCAGATGCGCGGGTGGACGTGGCCGGTCGCTTCGTCGAAGGCGCGTGTTACGTCGAACGGCATGCAGTGGTCGAAGATGACCCAGTGGCCATACTTGGGCTTGAGCGCCGCGAAGGTGACTTTGTAGACGGCGTTCAGATCCTTGCCGGCGGCCACACCGGCCGCGACGTGGCGGCGCACATCGGCGACGAAGTCGCGCGTGCCGCGCAGGCCGGCGACGACCTGCTCCGGCGTCGTCAGCGCGGCGCCGCGCCCAGGCACGAGCGCGGCGGGCTTCAACGCGGCCAGATTGTCGAGCGTCTGCGGCCAGTCCTTGAAGTAGGCGTCGCCGGCGTAGGGCGTGGCGTCGAACTCGACCAGGTCGCCGCTGAGCAGCACGCGGTCTCGCGGCAGCCAGACGACCGTGTCGCCCTTGGTGTGGCCGCGGCCGAGCTGCAGCAATTGCACTTCCAGCTTGCCCAGCCACAGTGTCATCTTGCCGGTGAAGGTGATGGTCGGCCAGGTCATGCCGGGCGGCACCGACCCGACGTCGCGGAACAGGCGCGGAAAGCGGCCGATCTCGCTCGCCTTGTCGGCCTCGCCACGCTCGACGATCAGGTCGTAGGTGTCCTGACTCGCGATGATCTGCTGCGGCCGGTAGGCCGACGCGCCGAGGACGCGCACTGCGTGGTAGTGGGTCAGCACGACGTACCTGATCGGCTTGTCGGTCACTTCGCGGATGCGGCGGATCACGTCTTGCGCCATCGCCGGCGTGGCCTGTGTGTCTGCCACCAGCACCGCGTCGTCGCCGATGATGATCCCGGTGTTCGGATCGCCTTCGGCGGTATAGGCCCAGGCGTGCTCGGACAGTCGGGTGAACGAGACCTTCTTCTCTTCGAGGTCGGCCTGGCTCGCGAAGACCTTGGGCTGGCTCAT
>JANMAW010000429.1:0-10094 GCA_031360005.1 Rhizobacter sp. | reverse complement strand
ATCGAGCTGATCCGCTTCGACATGAGCGAGTACATGGAGCGCCATGCGGTGAGCCGATTGATCGGCGCGCCGCCGGGTTATGTCGGATTCGACCAGGGCGGCCTGCTGACCGAGGCGATCTCGAAGAAGCCGCACGCGGTGTTGCTGCTCGACGAGATCGAGAAGGCGCATCCGGATGTCTTCAATGTGCTGCTGCAGGTCATGGACCACGGCACGCTGACCGACAACAACGGGCGCAAGGCCGACTTCCGCAGCGTCATCATCATCATGACGACCAACGCCGGCGCCGAGACGATGAACAAGGCGACGATCGGCTTTACGAATGCGCGCGAAGCCGGCGATGAGATGGCCGACATCAAGCGGCTGTTCACGCCCGAGTTCCGCAACCGGCTCGACGCGACCGTGAGCTTCAAGGCGCTGGACGAAGAGATCATCATGCGCGTGGTCGACAAGTTCCTGCTGCAGCTCGAGAGCCAGCTCGGCGAGAAGAAGGTCGAGGTCACGTTCACCGACGCGTTGCGCAAGCACCTTGCGAAGAAGGGGTTCGACCCGTTGATGGGCGCACGCCCGATGCAGAGGCTCATCCAGGACACGATCCGCCGGGCGCTGGCCGACGAGTTGCTGTTCGGCAGGTTGGTCGATGGCGGTCGTCTGACGATCGACGTGGACGCCGATGGCAAACCGCTGCTCGACATCCAGCCGGCCAAGAAGAGCGACAAGCCGAAGGCCGAGCCGGCTACCGCGTAGCGTTTGGCGAAGCCTTTCGAAACAGGATAGCGGGGGCCTTTGGCCCCCGTTTCCTTAGTGCTGTCAACAATGGGCTGCCGGATCTTGCCGAAAGAAGCCCCGCAGCAGCTCGTACAGCCGCGCGTGCTCGACACGAAAGCGCTGCGGCGCGACGAAGAACGCCTCGCAGCTCACCGCGAAAAACTCCTCCGGCGCCTCCGCGGCATACGGGTCGAGCAGCGTGTCCTCGTCGGCATCGATGCGGTCGCAGAAGTCGGCGTATTCTCCCGACAGCACGCGGACCCATTCGTCATGGGCGGCGCGGTCGGGCAACGCGGGCACACCGTCCGCGACGCCGTCCCGCATGTCGAGCACATGCGCGAACTCGTGGATCACGACGTTGTAGCCGATCTCGGCGGACGCGCCCGACTCTTCCACGTCCGACCACGACAGCATTACCGGCCCGCCACTCATCGCTTCGCCCGAAAGCTCTTCTTCGTACGCGTGCACCACGCCCGCGTCGTCGACGAACTCGCGCTGAGCGCGCACCGCGTCCGCGTGCACGACGATGCCGACGAAGCCCTCGTACCACCCGAGGCCGAGCTTGAGCACCGGCAGGCAGGCCTGCGCGGCGATCGCGACCGCCATCGCGTCGTCGACGTCGAGACCGTGCGCGCCGCTGAACTCCTTCTCGGCGAGAAACAGGGTGGCCATGTCGCGCAGTTGCGCCACGTCGTCATCGCTGCGCCATGCCAGAAAAGGAAAGCGTGCGAGCGTCAGGCTCCATAGCAACTCGGGAATCGCGCGCCGCTCGAGAATTCGGGTTCGGCGCCAGCGCTTGAGCAAGTCGCGCACGATCAAGCCCGAGGTCGGATCGCGTCCGCCGGAGTGATCCGGGTCCAGTGGCCCGGCCGCCAGCGCAGCACCTGGGCACGTGGCGCGCCGCCGTGATCGAGTTCCCAGTCGCTGAGGACATGGCGCACGAACCCCGGCGCCAGTGCCTCGGTCGCCGGCCGATGGGTGTGGCCATGCACGAGCGTGGGTGCATCGGCCTCGGCCATCCATTGCAGCGCGGTCGCGCGGTCCACATCGAACCACTCGCCACGGTGCTGGGCCGACTTGCGTTCGCTTTCGCAGCGCATCGCGCGCGCCAACTCGCGGCGTTCGGCGAGCGGCCTGGCGCGCACTTGCGCTTGCCAGGCCGGGTCGCGGACCTGGCGCCGAAACGCCTGATAGTCGACGTCGGCGATGCACCATGCGTCGCCGTGCGACAGCAACACGCGTTCGCCGAACGCGCTCAGCACCGTCGGGTCCGGCAGCGCGAGCACACCGCACGCGGCGAGCATCTCGTCGCCCAACAGGAAGTCGCGGTTGCCGACCATGAAGGCGACGCAGCGCAGCGCAGCAGCCTCGGTCAGCACCGCCGCACCGCGAAATTCGAAACCCTCGTGGCGGGCATCGTCGCCGACCCAGGCCTCGAACAGGTCGCCGAGGATGACGACCGCGTCGGCACTCGTGTGCAGCACGTAGTCGCGCCACGCAGCGAATCCGCGAGGTGTGTTTTCGGCCAGGTGCAGGTCGCTGATGAAGTCGATGCTGCGCCAGGCCGACGGCGCGACGAACTCTCGCGGCGCGCCGGGTTCGGGGTTGGCCTGCACCGTTTCGGCCGATCAGGCTCAGGTCACCCGCGAGGCTTTCACGACCAGCACGTCTTCGAGCGGCACGTCGCCATGGCCGCCCTTGCTGCCGGTCTTGACGCGTTCGATGGCATCGACCACCTCGCTGCCCGAGACAACCTTGGCAAAGACCGCGTAGCCCCAGCCCGACGCCGTCTCAGCGCTGAAGTCGAGGAAAGCGTTGTCGGCCGCATTGATGAAGAACTGCGAGCTTGCCGAGTGCGGCGCCGAGGTGCGCGCCATCGCCAGCGTGTAGCGCTGGTTCTTCACGCCGTTGTTGGCTTCATTGGTGATCGTGGCCTTGGTGGGCTTCTGGCGCATGCCGGGCTCGAAGCCGCCGCCCTGGATCATGAAGCCGGGGATCACGCGATGAAACACCGTGCCGTTGTAATGCCCGGTATCGACGTACTCGAGGAAGTTGCGCGACGAAATCGGCGCGCGGGCTTCGTCGAGTTCGATGCGGATCGTGCCCTTGCTCGTCTCGATGTCGACTTGTTTGCTCATGTCATTTCTCCAGCGTTGCCTTGTTGATCGTGATCGGCGTGTCGGGCACATCGCCGTGCGGGCCCTTCGAGCCGGTGGGCACGTCGCGGATCTTGTCGACCACGTCCATGCCCGAAACGACCTTGCCGAACACCGCGTAGCCGTTGCCGTCGTTGGCGTTGGCGGCGTCGAGCCGATCGTTGTCCTGGACGTTGATGAAGAACTGGGAGGTTGCCGAGTTCGGGTCGCTCGTGCGCGCCATCGCGACCGTTCCTCGCACATTGCTCAGCCCGTTCCTGCTTTCGAGCGGAATCGGCGCGCGCGTCGGCTTCTCCTTCATGTCGGCGGTCATGCCGCCACCCTGGATCATGAAGGAAGGAATGACGCGATGAAAGATCGTGCCGTTGTAGTGCCCCGACTTCACGTAGCCGATGAAATTCTCTACGCTCTTCGGCGCCTTCGCGGCGTCGAGTTCGATCACGATGTCGCCGGCCGACGTGGCGAGCTTGACCTTCTGTGCGTGCGCCGAAAGGCTCGCGCACAGCGCCAGCGCCAGCAACGCGCGGCCCGCCCATCGGGAAGGGTGAACTGTCATGGAGCGCTCCTCGGGAATGTGAGTGGAAATCATTGTGCCGCTGCCGCGGATGGTGCCGACGCGCCCGGTGCGCTTCGGCCCGGGCGTTTGACCAGTTCGCGGACCAGTGCCAGCTTCGGCGGCACGGTGACATTGCCCGGTTCGAGCTTCAGCGCGCGAGCATAGGACTGCGCCGCCAGCGCGGCGAGCACATCGCCCAGGTTCTCGTGCGCGGTGGCGTATGCGGGATTGTTGCGCAGCGCCTGCTCGAGCGTGGCGCGGGCCTTCGCGTAGTCGCCGCCCCTGGCGTACAGCGCGGCGAGATTGTTGTAAGGCTCGGCGAGATCGGGGTAATCCTCGCTCAGGGTCCCGAAAAGTGCGATCGCTTCGGCATCGCGGTTCGCGTCTGCCAGCAACACGCCTTTCAAAAAGCGCATCTGCGGATCCTTCGGGTTGCTGGCGAGGAACCGGTCGGCGCGCTGGATCGCCGCATCGGCCTTCCCGGACGCATACAGGTGCTGCACATCGCTCAGGTCGTCAGCGCGGGCCGCGAAGCCAATGCCAATGCTCGCCATCAGCAGCCAATGGATGAGCGAACGACTGGAAGGGTGAATCGGCATGGGCAGAAGTCGGAGGGCTCGCGGGCTCGCGGACAGCCGTGGCCGATGCGCTCGGGCGCGCCGGTATACTGATTCGATTGTAGTGCAGGCCTTCCCGCCAGGCGGCCGACGACCGGGCTTGCGGCACTCGCTGCGGCCGTGTCGTTCACCCTCAACCAAGCCACTGCTTCCGGCTTCGCCCGCGGCAACATCACGATGATCCTGCGGGACTGAGATTGCCCATCGGCCCATGACGCTTCGCATTCACAACACCCTGTCCAGGGGACTCGTTACCCTCGCGCCGATCGAGCCGAACCACGTGCGCATGTACGTGTGCGGCATCACCATCTACGACCTGTGCCACGTCGGGCACGCGCGCATGATGGTCGCATTCGACCTGATCTACCGCTGGCTGCGCACCCTCGGCTACCGTGTCACCTACGTGCGCAACGTCACCGACATCGACGACAAGATCATCCGGCGCGCACTCGAGCGCAACATCCCGATCCGCCAGTTGACCGACGAGATGATCGTCGCGATGCACGCCGACCTCGAGGCCCTTGGCATCGCTCGCCCGACGCATGAGCCACGTGCCACCGAGTACGTGCCGCAGATGCTCGCGATGATCGGCGCGCTCGAAAGCAAGGGCCTGGCTTACCGGTCCGGCAACGACGATGTGAATTACGCAGTGCGCAAGTTCCCCGGCTACGGCAAGCTGTCCGGCAAGTCGATCGACGAGTTGCGCTCGGGCGAGCGTGTGGCCGTACTCGAAGGCAAGGAAGACCCGCTCGACTTCGTGCTCTGGAAGGCAGCCAAGCCCGACGAGCCGACCGACGCGAAGTACCCGTCGGGCTACGGCGCCGGGCGGCCCGGCTGGCACATCGAATGCTCGGCGATGGCATGCGCGCTGCTCGGCGAACAGTTCGATCTGCATGGCGGTGGCGCCGACCTGCAGTTCCCCCACCACGAGAACGAGATTGCGCAGAGCGAGGGCGCGAGCGGCAAGCCGCCGGCGGCGATCTGGGTCCACAACGGCCTGCTGAATGTCGACCAGGTGAAGATGTCCAAGTCGCTGGGCAACTTTTTCACCATTCGCGAGGTGCTGCAGCGCTACGACGGCGAGACGATGCGCTTCTTCATGCTGCGCACGCACTACCGCAGCCCGTTCAACTTCAGCGATGTGCACCTCGACGACGCGCGCGCCGCGCTGCGCCGCCTGTACACCGCGCTCGACGGCGCGGTCGTGCCCGATCGTGCGGTCGACTGGGCCGAGCCGCGGGCCGCGGCGTTCCGCGCCGCGATGAACGACGACTTCAACACGCCGGTCGCCTTCGCGGTGCTGTTCGAACTGGTGGCCGAGGCCAATCGCACCGGCTCGGCCGACGCCGCCGCGTTGCTCAAGGGCCTTGCGGCGACGCTGGGCCTGCTCCAGCAAGTGCCGCGCACCTACCTGCAGGCAGGCAACACGCTCGACCAGGCGAGCATCGCGTTGCGCATCGAAGAGCGCAATGCCGCCAAAAAGGCACGCGACTTCGCACTCGCAGACCGCATCCGGCAGGAGCTGCTGGCACAAGGCATCGTGTTGCAGGACGCCCCCGCGGGCACGACCTGGATGAAGGCTTGATGCCCGCGCGCGCCGTCAAGTCCGAGGCTGCGGCCGCCGCGAGCGTCGCAACCGTGGCGCAGGTGACTCCGGCCTATTGGGACGAGGCCTGCAGGCATCTGGGCAAGCGCGACCGCGTGATGCGCAAGCTGATCCCGCAGTTCGGCCAGGGACGGCTGCAAAGCCGCGGCGACGCGTTCACGACCTTGGCGCGCTCGATCGTCGGCCAGCAGATTTCGGTGAAGGCCGCCCAAGCGGTATGGGACCGTTTCGCGGCGCTGTCGGCAAAGCCGTCGACACCCCTCGCGCCCTCCGCGGTGATGGCGCTCGAGGTCGCGGTCATGCGCAGCGCCGGGCTGTCGGCGCGCAAGGTGGAATACCTGTGCGACCTCGCTGCGCATTTCGAGGCGGGGGCGGTGCACGTCGGCCAGTGGCAGCAGATGGACGACGAGGCCATCATCGACGAGCTCGTCGCGATCCGCGGCATCGGCCGCTGGACCGCCGAGATGTTCCTGATTTTCCACCTGATGCGCCCGAACGTACTGCCGCTCGACGACCTCGGCCTGCTCAAGGGCATCAGCATCAACTACTTCAGCGGCGAGCCGGTCTCGCGCGCCGAGGCACGCGAAGTGGGGGACGCCTGGGCGCCATTTCGCTCGGTGGCCACATGGTACATTTGGCGCAGCCTCGATCCCTTGCCGGTCGACTATTGATCGCTGTGAACAGCCGTACGGGCGGGACCGCCGTCCAGTCCCTTCAACCCTGCTGTTGATCCATCCGGACAAGCACTCATGAGCAAACGTCACTTCCTCGAATTCGAGCAACCGGTATCGGATCTCGAGTCGAAGATCGAAGAACTGCGCTATGTACAAAGCGAGTCGGCCGTCGACATCTCGGAAGAGATCGACCGACTCAGCAAGAAGAGCCTTCAGCTCACCAAGGACATCTATTCGAGCCTGACGCCGTGGCAGGTGACGCAGATTGCGCGCCACCCGCAGCGGCCGTACACGCTCGACTACGTGACCGAAATCTTCACCGACTTTCAAGAGTTGCACGGCGACCGCGCGTTTGCCGACGACCAGTCGATCGTCGGCGGCCTGGCGCGTTTCAATGGCCAGGCCTGCATGGTCCTGGGCCACCAGAAAGGCCGCGACACCAAGGAACGAGGGCTGCGTAACTTCGGCATGTCGCGTCCCGAGGGCTACCGCAAGGCGCTGCGCCTGATGAAGCTCGCCGAGAAGTTCCAGCTTCCGGTCTTCACCTTCGTCGATACGCCCGGCGCGTACCCCGGCATCGGCGCCGAGGAGCGCGGGCAGTCGGAGGCGATCGGCCGCAACATTTTCGAGATGGCGCAGCTCGAGGTGCCGATTATCGTGACCATCATCGGCGAGGGCGGCTCGGGCGGCGCGCTGGCGATCAGCGTCGGCGACCAGTTGCTGATGTTGCAGTACTCGATCTACTCGGTGATTTCTCCCGAAGGCTGCGCTTCGATCCTGTGGAAGACCGCCGAACGCGCGTCCGACGCGGCCGAGGCGCTGGGCATCACCGCGCATCGCCTGAAGGCGCTCGGGTTGATCGACAAGATCGTCAGCGAGCCGGTTGGTGGCGCGTCCCGCGACCCCAAGCAAATGGCCGCCTTCCTGAAGCGCGCACTGAACGACGCGTTGCGTCAGGTCAGCGATTTGAAGCCGAAGGAGCTGCTGCAGCGACGCTATGAGCGCCTGCAGTCCTACGGCCGCTTCAGCGACACCAAGGAACGCTGAGCGGCCGTGGTCGAACGCCGTGTCGCCGTCGCCTACAGCGGCGGCCGCGATTCGACCGCGTTGCTGCACGCCACGATCCGCGCAGCCGCCTCGCAAGACATCCACGTGCTGGCGCTGCATGTCCATCATGGGCTGAGCCGGGATGCCGATGCATGGCTGGCGCACTGCGAAGCGCAGTGCCGGCGCTGGTCGCACAGCGGGCAGCGCGTCGAATTCGGTGTGCATCGCGTCACCGGCCGGCCTGCCCGAGGCGAGAGCGTCGAAGCCTGGGCGCGGCAACAGCGGTACGCCGCGCTGAGCTCCATGGCGCTGGCGCGCGACGCCTCGGTGGTGCTGCTCGCGCACCACCGGCGCGACCAGGCCGAGACGGTGCTGCTGCAGGCGCTGCGCGGGGCCGGTGTGGCGGGTCTGTCGGGAATGCCGCGCAGCGTGCAGCGCGACGGCATCACCTGGGAACGTCCCTGGCTCGCCAGGCCGCACACCGAGATCGAAAGCTATGTGCGACGCCATCGCCTCAAGCACATCGACGACGACAGCAACGCCGACCCGCGATTCGCGCGCAATCGCTTGCGGCTGCAGGTCTGGCCTGCGCTGACCGGTGCGTTCGCGCACGCCGAGGCTGCGCTCGCGACCGCCGCCGAGTGGGCGCAGCAGGCCCGTGCCGCGCTCGAGGAGTTGGCTGCGCTCGATCTGGCCCGCATCGCCACCGCGCAGGCCTTGCAGGTGGGCGGGTGGCTCGAGCTGTCGTCGCCACGGCGCAGCAACGCGCTGCGCGCCTGGATCCGGCAGTGCCACGGCGACAGCGCGCCGGCGAGCCTGATTGCGCGTCTGCTCGAAGAACTCCCGGCGCGCCGCAGTGCGCGGTGGCCGATCGGAGCGGCGGAGTTGCGCGTGTTCCGCGGCGTGCTGCGCTTCGAGCCGAAGACCGAACGCGCACCGGACCGCTCGCCGCGCGCGACTCTGCTCAGCGTGCGCCGTGCCGGCACCTACCGATTGCCCGGCTGGCCCGGGTCGTTGCAGGTGGAGCGCGTGCGCGATGGCGGTGTGCCGCTGGCGTGGCTGGCCCATCTGGAGTTGCGCCCGCGTGCGGGCGCAGAGAAGTTCCAGTCGGGCATCGGGCGCCCGCCACGCGCCTTGAAGAAGCAATACCAGGACGCCGGCGTGCCGACGTGGGAGCGCACCGGCCCGCTGGTCTACAGCGGTGGCCAGCTGGTATTCGTGCCGGGTCTGGGGATCGATGCGCGCGTCATCGGCCTGCCCGGCCAAGCGCTCGTGAACCTGCGCTGGCGGCCATTGCCGGGCGAGAGCTGACGGCCGAATGCGGCGCTGCGGCAGCTAGAATCCGCGACTCGCGCCGACTCGCAGCTGCGTCTCCCTTCGTGACCCGATTCACTCAATGGCACTGATAGTCCACAAATACGGCGGCACCTCGATGGGGTCACCGGAGCGCATCCGGAGTGTCGCGAAGCGCGTCGCCAAATGGTCCCGCGCCGGACATCAGATGGTCGTGGTTCCCTCGGCGATGAGCGGCGAGACGAATCGATTGCTCGCGTTGGCCAAAGAACTCGCGCCGGCCACCACGACCCCCGAGCTCCAGCGCGAACTCGACATGATCGCCGCCACCGGCGAGCAGGTCTCGGTCGGGTTGCTCGCGATCGCACTGCAGGCCGAGGGCATGCGCTCGGTCAGCTATGCCGGCTGGCAGGTGCCGATCACGACCGATTCGGCGTACACCAAGGCGCGCATCCACAGCATCGATGACCAGCGCGTGCGCGCCGACCTGGCCGCCGGCAAGGTGGTGGTCATCACCGGGTTCCAGGGCGTCGACGCGCAGGGCCACATCACCACGCTCGGCCGCGGCGGCTCCGACACCTCGGCGGTGGCGGTGGCGGCGGCACTGAAGGCCGACGAGTGCCTGATCTACACCGACGTGGACGGCGTCTACACGACCGATCCGCGCATCGTCGCCGAAGCGCGGCGCCTGAAGACCATCAGCTTCGAAGAGATGCTTGAAATGGCGAGCCTGGGCTCGAAGGTGCTGCAGATCCGTTCGGTCGAATTCGCCGGCAAGTACCGCGTGCCGTTGCGCGTGCTGTCGAGCTTCACGCCCTGGGACATCGACATCGATGAAGAGGCCGGGTCCGGCACGCTGATCACCTTCGAGGATGACGAAAAAATGGAACAAGCCGTTGTCTCTGGCATCGCCTTCAACCGCGACGAAGCCAAGATCAGCCTGATGGGCGTGACCGACAAGCCCGGCATCGCGTTCATGATCCTCGGGCCGGTGGCCGAGGCCAACATCGACGTCGATGTGATTATCCAGAACGTGTCGCACGAAGGGCGTACCGACTTTTCGTTCACCGTGCATCGCAACGACTACCAGCGGACAATGGATTTGCTGAAGACCAAGGTGCTGCCCGTGACCGGTGCGACCGACCTGGTCGGCGACCCGAAAATCTGCAAGGTCAGCATCGTCGGCATCGGGATGCGCTCGCATGTGGGCGTGGCCAGCCGCATGTTCAGCGTGTTGAGCGACGAGGGCATCAACATCCAGATGATCACGACGAGCGAGATCAAGACCAGCGTCGTGCTCGACGAGAAGTACATGGAGCTCGCGGTGCGAGCGCTGCACAAGGCCTTCGATCTGGAGCAGGCGGCAGGCTGAAGCCG
>JANMAW010000419.1:0-5584 GCA_031360005.1 Rhizobacter sp. | reverse complement strand
GCCATCACCGCCGACTACCTGCGCTGGAACGATTTCGACAAGTCGGCGCGCCTGGCCTGCCACTCGCCCGGTGGCGTGATCGAGCTGATGCCGGTGGCCGATGCGCATCGCTTCGCGTTCAAGTACGTCAACGGCCACCCGAACAATACCGGCCTCGGCCTGTTCACCGTGATGGCGTTCGGCGTGCTGGCCGAGGTCGAGACCGGCTACCCGCTTTTGCTGTCGGAGCTGACATTGACGACCGCGCTGCGCACCGCGGCCACTTCGGCGCTCGCCGCCCAGCGCCTCGCACGACCGGGCGCGCGGCGCATGGCGCTGATCGGCAACGGCGCGCAAAGCGACTTCCAGGCGCTCGCGTTCCACACTCTCGTCGGCATCGACGAGATCCGCGTCTTCGACGTCGACACCCAGGCGACCGACAAGCTGGTGCGGAACTGCGCCGCGTATCCGGCGCTGCGGGTGATCCGCGCCGCTTCGACGGCGGATGCGGTGCGCGGTGCCGACATCGTCACGACGGTGACCGCCGACAAGACGTTCGCGACCATCCTGACGCCCGAGATGATCGAGCCCGGCATGCACATCAACGCGGTCGGCGGCGATTGCCCGGGCAAGACCGAGCTGCACGCCGATGTGCTGCGGGCGAGTCGCGTGATCGTGGAATACGAGCCGCAGACGCGCATCGAGGGCGACATCCAGCAGCTGCCGGCCGACTTCCCGGTGACCGAACTGTGGCGCGTGCTCAGCGGGGTAGCCGCGGGCCGCGAGCATGCGCAGCAGGTCACGGTGTTCGACTCGGTCGGCTTTGCGCTCGAAGACTATTCGGCACTGCGTTATGTGTACGCGCTGGCGCTGCAACGCGGCTTCGGCGAAGACGTTGCGCTGGTTCCGCCCGGCGACAACCCGAAGGACCTGTTCGCGCGCCTGGAGCATCCCGCGCCGGCCCACGCCGCCAACGCGTTGGCGTCGGCACTCGGCGCGATCAGCCGCTCGGCGCGTGCAGCGGTCAAGCTACCGGCCTGAGATCGATCCGGCCGCCGACCCGGTCGTGTTGATTCGCCCGCACCGCTTCCGCCGGAACACCGACAGCGCCGCCGGCGCGGCGGCTTTCACCTGTCGCGGCGCTGAAGCGTCGACAGAAAGCGCTCCACACCGGCGTTGAACCGGTCGGGTTGTTCCCGGTTCGGAAGATGCGCTGCGCCCGGCATCGGGAAGGCTTGCGCACCCGGAAGGCGCCTCTCGAGCTCGCGCATGCGCGTTTCGAAGTGCGCGAAGTCGAACGTGCCCCACACGAGCAGCACCGGCACGCGGATCTCGTCGAGCCGCCCCCACGCCGACGACGGCTCGATCGCTTCGCCCGGGTCCGGCGCCGCCAGTGCGATGCCGTTCATCGCGAGGAACAGTTCACGCAGCGAGCCATCGATGCGGCGCGCGGGTTGTGCCGGGCCGTCGAGCCAGACCTGCGCTTCCAGTTCGTTGAGGGCCGCGAGATCGGCGCGCGCCTCGGCCGCTTCGAGCGCATCGAGCCGCGCCTGGACGACAGGCTGGAACGGCCCGTCGGCATCCGCCGGCCCGCCGCTGACCGAACACGCGACCAGCACCAGCGCGCGCACGCGGTCCGGGTGCGCAAGGGGCTGCGTCGATTGCGATGCGGCCACCTTGCGAGCAGCCCATCAGCACGGCGCGGTCGATATGCAAGGCGTCGATCACTCTGGGCAGGTCGCCGACGCGCGAGTACGCTTCGGGCGCGTAGCGCGTCTCGCCGAAGCCGCGCCGGTCGTAGGCGAGCACACGGTGCTTCGCGCGCAGCGAGGCGACCTGCGCAGCCCACATGCGCTTGTCACAGACGCCGGCATGCAGGCACACCACGGCAGGCCCCGACATGTACGAATCCGCCGGGGTGTCATCGACGCACAGCTCAGCGCGCCCGCTGCGGACGAAGTTCTTCATCCCGCGGGCTTCGCCGCTTCGGCCTCCTGGTCCTGCAGCAGTCGCCACATCACCTTGCCGGAGCCCGACTTCGGCAGCGAATCGACGAACTGCACGATCCTCGGCACCTTGTAGGCCGCCATGTTCTCGCGCGCCCATGCCGTGATGTCTTCGGCGGTGGTCTGGCCGCGGGCCTCGGCACGCAGCACGACCACGGCCTTCACCGTCTCGCCGCGGTAGGCATCGCGCGCGGCGATGATGCAGGCTTCCTGCACCGCCGGGTGCTTGTAGAGCAGCATCTCCACCTCGGCCGGCCAGACCTTGTAGCCGCTCGCGTTGATCATTCGCTTCAGGCGATCGGTCATGAAGAAGTAGCCTTCTTCGTCCATGCGGCCGAGGTCGCCGGTGCGAAAAAAGGTGTGGCCTTCGAAGTCGATGAAAGCCTGTTTCGTCGCTTCCGGGTGACCCCAGTAACCCTTGAAGACCATCGGCCCGCGGCTGATGATCTCGCCGACTTCGCCGACCGGCATTTCGGCCAGCGTCAGCGGATCGATCACGCGCGAATCGACACCGAAGATCGGGATGCCCAGGCACTGCAGCTTGGCCCGCTCGGGCGGGTTCGCGTGCGTGGGCGCGGCGGTCTCGGTCAGGCCGTAGCCTTCGGCGAAGGTCAGGCCGAACTCGTCGAGCAACCGCTGCGCCACCGCCTGCGGCATCGCGGCGCCGCCGCCGCTCAGGTAGGTCAGGCTGGTCAGGTCGAAACTCTTGTAGTTCGGGCTGCCGAACAGGTCGATGATCATCGTCGGGATGCAGGTCCAGTGCGTGATGCGGTACTTCGAGATCAGCCGACCGGCGAGCTCGCGGTCCCAGCGCGGCAACAGCACGCTGGTGCTGCCGATGTAGACGTTGCCGACCACCCCGTACATCAACCCGGTGATGTGGAACATCGGCACGACCGCCAGGCTCATCGTCTCGGGGCTGGCGTGGCCCCATTGCCCGCCGCCAACCGAATTGGCCATCAGCGTGCGGTGCGTATGCATGCAGCCCTTGGGCAGACCGGTCGTGCCCGAGGTGTAGGGCAGCAGCGCCAGGTCGTCGGGTTTCGCGGTGTGCGGCCCCGGCTGGCGGCCGAGCGCGAGCACGTCGATCCAGCGCAGGTAGCCCGCGGGCAACTCGGGGTCGGCGCGCAGCCAGGCTTCCATCGCCGCGGGTGGCGCGTCGGCCGGGTCGAGGGCGCCCTCGGGCATCGCGTCGGTGAAGCGGGTGACCAGCACTTGCCCCACGCGCTGCGCTTCGGGCAGGGCCCCGTTGGCCGTCGCGACGATGCCGGCCAGGTCGGCGGTGCAGATCACGACGCGGGTCTGCGGGTCGGTGATGAAGTGCTTGAACTCCTCGGCGCGGTTCATCGGGTTGACCGGCACGACGACCGCATTCGCGCGCAGGATGCCATAGAAGGCGGCGGCGAACTGCGGGCAGTTCTGCATGAAGATCGCGACACGATCGCCCGCCTTCACGCCCACGCTTTGCAGCCAACCGGCGATGGCTTCGGCCTGCCGATGCAACGCGCCGAAGCTCAAGGGCCGGCCGAAGAACAGGTAGGCCGCCTTGTCGGGAAAGCGCGCGGCCGCGACCTCGAGGTTGAACCACAACGTGGTGGCCGGCACCGCCAGTTCGCGCGGCAGGCGCTTGGGCCAGATCTGGTGGTGCGGGCGGGTCGGTGACGCTTCGAGGGATGCAGGGTTCGGATTCAATCGGGGCTCCCCGGAAATGAGTGGTTCAGCGCAGCCGAAGGTATAGCGCAGCGGGCCGGTGGCACCTACGGCGTGAACCCGCGGTGATACGAGGGCCGGCGCGGGGCGGCGATGCCCCGAAATGAGCCGCGGAACGGGCGTTCGTCTGCGCAATGGTCGTGCACGCCCGCGCCTAAGCTGTACCCATGGTCAGAGACATTCCCGTGCCTGCGGCAGGAGCCGCCATGGCGGCTCCTGCCGTGCTCGCGATGGAAGCATGCGGCTCCGGCCAGGACAGCTTTCCCGTCGAAATCGGCTTCGTTCTGCCAGACGGCCAGAGCTACAGCATCCTGATCCGCCCCGCCGCAGCGTGGACGCAACGGTACGCCGATGCCGCGCTCATTCACGCGGTGTTGCTGCAAACCCTGCTTGCGCACGGGCGCGCGGCGGCAGAGGTAGCGACCCAACTCAACGAGCGTCTGCACGGCCTGACGCTGTATTGCGACCGCTGGGAGCCTGCCAGCGTCTGGCTGCAGATGCTGTTCGAGGCCGCCGGCCTGATACCGTCGTTCAGGCTCGACAATCTGCGCGAGTTGCTGACCGAGCGCGAGGCCGCGTTCTGGGACATCCTGAAAACTCAGGTCACGACCGAAATGCGCCTGCAGCGCCGCCGTGCCAGTTCGGAAGCGAAGAGCGCGCAGCGCACGCTGATGCGGTTGCGCGCGCCGTTGCCGGATCCACCGAACCGGTGAGCTTGCGGTACCACGCGTGCAATCGTACGGCGCGTCAGGCATGACACAGCGCACCGGTCCGCCGGTTTCGTCAGGCGCGGATCGCAGCCACGAGACGCGACCCCGACATCGGTCGACGGCGGTTCGGAACTAGCGCTCAGCGCGCAGGCGCTTGACCTCGAGCGCACGCACGCACTCCGGGTGGGCGTGGAAACGGGGGCGTTCGCATTCGCGGTCGATGCACAGCGCCAGCGCGATGTACGTCTTGCCGGCGCACGCATCGCGCGCGGACGTCGGGCCTGCGGCCAGCGCTGTGGTCGCCGCCAGCGCAGCGAGCGCCACCGGCGCGACCGGCTTGGGTTTCGACTTCGGCTTCGGTCGTGCGGCGCTAGCGCCGCTGGCGGGCGCGGCAGGCACGTTGCCGGTAGCGCTGGCGGCGCGGGCGAGGCCGCGGCCGCTTTCCGCTGCGACCGGCGCGTCGCCCACTGCGCTGGCGGCGCGGGCGACACCGGCAACGCGGGTCGACTCCGGGCGCGGTGCGCTGGCCAGGTCAGCCGGTTGCCACAGCGCCGCCACGGCGATCGCCGCCGTCGCGGCGACTCCGGCCAGCGCGAAGTCGCGCCTCAGCGCGCGAGCTCTGGTTTCTGCCGACGGCACTGCCGGCGACGCACGCGGCGCGCCCCGCTGGCCCGCCGCTCTGCCGACGGCCACGAAGACCGGTATCGACCCCGGCGGCATCGACCTCGCCGGAGGAATCACCGTTGCGTTCGGCCGGGTCGGCAGCGCATCGGACGCTATCGGAGCCGGCGCGGCCATCGGCACGGTCCGCTGGTACGGCGCATCGATGTGCATCGACGCCGAAGATGCCATTTCGATCGGCACCGTTGTCGCGTTGATTGGCATGGTCGGCTGGTGCGGCGCATCGATGCCGGTCGACGACGACGCTGGGCGCTGCAACAGCACCGTCGGCTCCTCGGGCACGTGCGCCGGCCCCGTGGCGAGGGGCGGCTTGGACGCCGAACCCGGCGCCGTGTCGCCCGCGACAACCGCATCGCTGCGCAGCTCCGACGGAATCGGCAGGTATCCGTTCAGCGCGGCGCGCAGCGATGTCACTGACTGCGGCCGCTGCAGCGGCCGCACGCCGAGCATCCAGGCCAACGCGCGCATGAAGTGCGGCGACACACCTGACACCACCCG
>JANMAW010000401.1:0-14771 GCA_031360005.1 Rhizobacter sp. | reverse complement strand
GAAGTCGGTCGGGATGACGATGTCGACGCGGTCCGGGTCGACGAACACGCTGGCAGTCGATTCGACGATCTCCTGGATCGTCTTCATGCCCGACCACACGCCCGAAAAGCGGCTCATCGCGAACGCGTGCAGGCCCATGTCGAGGATGTCCTGCACGCTGCTCGGGAAGAACACTGGCAGCCCGCAGGCCTTGAAGATGTGGTCGCTCTGGTGCGCGGCGGTGCTGCTCTTCGCGATGTGGTCGTCGCCGGCCAGCGCGATCACGCCGCCGTGTTTCGAGGTGCCTGCCATGTTGGCGTGCTTGAACACGTCGGAGCAGCGGTCCACCCCCGGGCCCTTGCCGTACCAGATGCCGAACACGCCGTCGAACTTGTTGCTCTGCGGGTAGAGGTCGAGCTGTTGCGAGCCCCACACCGCCGTCGCCGCGAGTTCTTCGTTGACGCCCGGCTGGAACACGATGTCCTGTGCGGCCAGATGCGTTTTCGCCTGCCACAGCGCCTGGTCGTAGCCGCCGAGAGGCGAGCCGCGATAGCCGCTGACGAAGCCGGCAGTGTTCAGGCCATTGAAGCGATCGCGCGTTTTCTGCAGCATCGGCAGCCGTACCAGCGCCTGCACGCCACTCATCAGCGCGCGGCCGTTCTCGAGTGCGTATTTGTCGTCAAGAGAAACGGTCTCGATCGCCTTGCGGATCGACTCGGGAAGCGGCGCATTCATCGTTCAGTACTCCGGCAGGGTCGCGATTCGCGACGGGCGCGCACCACGGCTCGTGACCACGATGCGCAAACCCGAGTTTAGGGATTCGGGCGCAGCAAGTCTCTTCTATCTGCCGCTGCCCGCTTCAGGGAAAACCACAGGCTCGGACGGCGTGCGAGAGGCCGCATCTTCCGGGGCCCGGCGTCGCGCCTGGCGTTTCGCGTCTGCACGCCGCACGGCCCCGTCAGGCACTGTTGATCAACGCATCGTGGTGGACGACGTCGATGCGACTTCGCACCGCTTGACGACGCCGACGATCGGATCGCTGCCGAAAAAGGCGTTGCTGCACTGCCCGTTCGCAGTGACGCTGCGGCTGATCCACGCCGAGCCGCTGCCGTAGCGGACCGTCTGCGTGCCGCTGACACTGAAGCTCTGCCCTTCATCGGCGATCTTCGACCAGGTCGGCGCGGCGCCCCCCGAGACCTCGCAGCGCTTCACGACACCGACGATCGGATCGCTGCCGAAGAAGGCATTGGTACAGGCGCCGCTGTTCGTCACGCTCTTCGTGATCCAGCTCGAACCGCTGCCGTAGCGCACCGCCTGCGTCCCCGTCACGGTGAAGTTCTGTCCTTCGCTCGCGATCTGCGTCCAGCCCGTCGGCGGAGGTGCGGGCGGTGGCGCGACGGCCGACAGTTCGCAGCGCTTCACGACGCCGACAATCGGGTCGCCGCCGAACCAGGCATTGGTGCACGACCCGCTGTTGGTGACGACCTTCGTGATCCATGACGAGCCGCCGCCGTAGCGCACCGTCTGCGTCCCGGCGACGCTGAAGTTCTGCCCTTCGTCGGCGATCTTCGACCAGCCCGGCGGCGCAGGCGGCGCGAGCCCCGCGAGGCTCGCCGCCGCATCGACGATGCCGGCGCCGCACAGCGCCGTGCTGCAGTCGGAGCCCGTTCCAGCCGGAAAGGCCCGCGCCGCCTGCCGAATGCGCTGGGCCACCTGCGCCGGGGTCAGCGAAGGATCGATCGACAGCATCAGCGAGGCGACTCCGCTGACATGCGGCGTCGCCATGCTCGTGCCCTGAAACCAGGCATAGCTGTCGGCGCCGGGCGTCGTCGAGCCGGTGTTGAGCGTCGACAGCACGCCGTCGCTGCCGCCACCTCCGGGCGCCGCGATCGTCACCTTCGCGCCGTAGTTGCTATAGGCCGCCCGGCCGCCGTTGCGCGTCGTTGCGGCGACCGCGATCACGCCGGTGCAGCTTGCCGGCTGGGTGCCGGCGACATCGGCATTGCTGTTGCCGGCCGCGACGACGACGACGGTACCGCGCGCCGTGACGTCGTTGATTGCGCTCTGGAAGGCGGCCGAGCAAGCGCCGTCCCCGCCGAGGCTGAGGTTCTCGACGCGCGCCGGATACGGGTTCGAAGGCACCCCGGCGACGTCGATGCCGGCGGCCCAGCGCATGCCGTCGACGATGTCGGACATGTAGCCACCGCACTTGCCGAGAACACGCACCGGCAGGATTTTCGAGACCCAGTTGATGCCGGTCACGCCGAAGCCGTTGTTGCTGGCAGCGCCGATCGTGCCGGCGACGTGCGTGCCGTGCCACGAACTTGCGCTGCCGTTGCAGCCGTAGTCGCCCGGATCGCCGGCGTCGGCGTCGCGCCCGTCGCCATCGTTCGACATCGCAACGTCCGAGACGAAATCGTGGCCTCCGACCAGGCGGCCCGCGAGGTCGGCGTGCCGCACCACCCCGGTGTCGATGACCGCGACCGTGATACTGCTCGATCCGGTGGTCAGGTTCCAGGCCGCCGGCAGGTTGATGCCGCCCTGCGGCTCGTGGTAGTGCCATTGCTGCGCGAACATGGTGTCGTTCGGAACGACCAGCGGGTGAATCAGGACGTCGGGTTCGATCGATGTTACGCGCGCATCGGTTGCCAGCAATCGTGCGACCTCGCGCGCCTCCAGGCGCTGCACACGTCGCCCCAATCGCACCACATCGGCGCCCCCCGACATCGACCGCACGTGATCGAGGCGCTCGCCGAAGACGGCACCGATGGCCGCCAGATGCGGACGCGGATCCCCGGCGCGGTCGCGCAGCTTGACGATGAAACGGTCGGCGAAGTCGGTGTCTGCGGCAGCCTGGATGGGCCGGCCGACATTCATGTTGCCGCCGGCGTCGGCCGAAAGGGGCGCTACAACGACAAGGGCCGCGACGAGAAGGCTGGGAAGAGGCTGCACGGCAGAGTTCCGGAACAAGGGGGAAGAAAAAACCGCAACGGGTCTGCGGGGCGCGCAGTCTGGCTCAGTTTCGTTCACGATCCGCAAGCATCGGTAACAGCATATGCTTCGTGCCGTGGAGTTGCGACTCGGAGCGCACCGAAGTGCCCGCACCTCCGGTCGATCCGCGCGGCCGCGTCGCCGCCGGGTCAATCGTCGCGACGACATCGCATCCATCGGCTCCGGCGCCGGGGGTTCGTCGCTGTGATAGCGTCGCCCGCGTGAATCGAGCCCTCCCCACCCGGCACCTTCTTCTGGCCGTCGCGGTGGTCGCCGTCTGGGGCACCAACTTCGTCGTCATGAAGGGGGCGTTGGGGCATGTGCCACCGCTGCTGTTCGCGACGCTGCGATTCGTGTTCGCGCTGATCCCGGGCCTGCTGTTCCTGCCGCGGCCGCAGCTGGCGTGGCCGAACATGGCGATGTACGGGCTGCTGACGGGCGCGCAGTTCGGGCTGGTCTACGTTGCGGTGAACGACCACATCTCGCCGGGGCTGGCGTCGCTCGTGATCCAGGCGCAGGTGTTCTTCACGATCGGTCTGGCGATGCACTTCGCGCGCGAGTCGTTGCGCGGATTCGAGTGGTTCGCGCTGCTGCTGGCCGCGGCGGGCATCGTCGTGATCGCAGCCCACACCGATGGCAGAACGACCATCGGCGGTCTCGCGCTGATGCTGCTCGCGGCACTGAGCTGGGCCGGCGCGAACATCGCGAGCAAGCGCGCCGGCAAGGTCAACATGCTCGCCTACGTGGTGTGGTCGAGTGCCTATGCGGTGCCACCGCTGCTCGCGCTGTCGCTGGTGTTCGAAGGTGTCGATGCGATGCGCTCGAGCCTGCTCGGCGCGAGCGCCGGCACCTGGGGCGCGATCCTGTGGCAGGCCTGGGGCAACACGCTGTTCGGCTATGCGGCCTGGGGCTGGCTGCTCGCGCGCCACCCTGCCGCCACGATCTCGCCGCTGGCGCTGCTGGTTCCGGTGTTCGGGATGGCGGCCGCCGCGTGGATGCTCGGCGAGCCGCTGCCGCCGTGGAAGCTCGAAGCCGCGCTGCTGGTGCTGGCCGGGCTCGCGCTCAACGTGCTGTGGCCGCGCTGGCGTGCGCGGCTCGCGGCTTGAGCGGCAGCGGCGTCGGACCGGTGGGTTGGTCTGGTACGCGGCAGCGCTCAGCCGACGCCGAGGTAGGCCTGCCGGATGTAGTCGTCGGAGCCGAGTTCGGCGCTCGTGCCTTCGCGGCCGACGTGTCCGTGCTCGAGCACGTAGACACGGTCGGCGATGCGCAGCGCCGACTGCGCATCCTGTTCGGCCATCAGGATTGCGGTGCCACCCTGCTGGATGCGCTTGATCGCATCGAAGATCTCGATCTTCAGGCGGTGCGCGATCCCGACCGAAGGCTCGTCGAGCAGCAGCAGCGAGGGTTTGCCCATCAGCGCCCGGCCGATCGCGACCATCTGCTGCTGACCGCCCGACAGCGTGCTGACGATCTGCGCGGCGCGCTGCTCGAGGATCGGGAACAGGCTGTAGACGAGCTTCAGGTCGGCGCTGACGGCCGCGGCGTCGCGCCGCAGGTAAGCGCCGAGCAGCAGGTTCTTCAGCACCGTCAGTTCCGGAAACAGGCGCCGCCCCTCGGGGCAGTGGCAGATCCCCTTGCCGACCACCGCATGGGCCGGAAGGCCCTGCAACGACTCGCCGCGAAACTCGAGCGTGCCGGTCGAAGCCTGCGCGCGCGAGATCGCTTTCAGCAGCGTGCTCTTGCCGGCGCCGTTGGGGCCGAGCACCGCGACGAACTCGCCTTCGGCAATGCGCATCGAGACGTCTTCGAGCGCCACCGCCTTGCCGTACGAAACCGACAGGTTGCGCAGCTCAAGCAGCATGCGTCTGCTCCGTGCCGCCGGCGTCGGTGCGCCCGATGTAGGCTTCGATGACGGCCGGATGGCGCACGATGTCTTCGGGCGAGCCCTCGGCGATCACCTCGCCGAAGTCGAGGGCGATAACCCGGTCGACCAAGCGCATGAACTCGCGCAGCTTGTGTTCGATCAGCATCACCGTGAGGCCTTCGTCGGCATGCACCTGCCGGATCAGCGCCGACAGGTCTTCGATCTCGCCGCTGCCCAGGCCGGCGAACGGCTCGTCGAGCAGCAGCAGCGCCGGCTTCGCGGCGAGAGCGCGCGCGATCTCGAGGCGTCGCTGGTCGCCATACGAGAGCACCTCGACCGGCACCCGCTCCTTGCCGCCCAGGCCGACTCGGCCGAGCAGCGCCTGCGCTCGTTGATCGAGATCGGCACCGCGGCCGCGTTTCGAGCCGAGCGCACCGACGATGACGTTTTCGAGCACGCTCATGCCGACGAACGGGCGGCACAGCTGAAAGGTGCGCGAGATACCGAGCCCGGCGATGCGGTGCGGCGCCCGGCCCAGCAGTGGTTGGCCATCGAAGACGACGCGAGCCCCGGCATCCGGCGCGATGAAGCCGGTCAGCAGGTTGTACAGAGTGGTCTTGCCGGCACCGTTCGGGCCGAGGATGCCGACGATCTCGCCGCGCTCGATCGTGAACGACACGTTGCGCACCGCGTGCAGCCCGCCGAAGTGCTTGTTGAGGTCCGCCACCTCCAGCAACGCACTCATGCGCCGCGCCTCCACGCCGCCTTGATGCGCCGCCAGGTCGGCGCGATCAGCCCGTTGGGCAGGAAGAACAGGATCAGGATCAGCGTGCAGCTGTAGATCATCAGCCGCCACTCGCCGAAATTGCGCAGCAGCTCGGTCAGCAGCACCAGCAGGATCGCGCCGCCCACCGGGCCGTAGATGCTCGCCATGCCGCCGACGTAGACCATCGTGATGATCGTGATCGAGGTGACGACGGCGAACAGCTGCGGGCTCACCTGGAGCTGGTAGTGCGCATAGATGGCGCCGCCGGCGCCGGCGAATGCAGCGCTGATCACCAGCGAAGCGATCTTGTAGAACGTGACATTGATGCCGGCGGCCTGGCAGGTCGCTTCGTCGCCGCGGATCGCGCGCAGGATCAGGCCCCAGTGCGAGCGCGCCAGGGCCAGCAGCAGCGCCGTGATGGCCACCAGCGCGCCGAGAGCGAAGTAGTAGAAGCCGAGCTGCGAGCGGATCAGCGGCGTCAGGCCGTTGATGCCTTCCTCGCCGCCGGTGTGTTCCCAGAAGATCAGCATCAGGCGCTGCATGATCACGGCTCCCGACAGCATCGCGAGCGCGAAGTACGGGCCCTTCAGCCGCAGCGTCGGCAGGCCGATCAGCAACGCGAACAGCACCGCCACCAGCACCGCAGCCGGCAGGCTCCACCAGCCGTTGAAGCCAAGGCTGGTGTTCATGAACCCCGCGGTGTAGGCGCCGACACCGATGAACAGGCTGTGGCCGAAATTCTCGCGCCCGGTCAGGCCCGACATGAAATCCCAGGTCACCGCCCAGATGCCGTAGATCACGCTGACGGTCAGCACGCCGATCAGGTAGTTGCTGGCGAAGACCAGCGGCAGCAATGCCATGAAGGCGACGAACGCGGCGGCGCCGGCGAGATCGAAGGTCTTGCTGAACATCGCGGGCTCAGAACGCGGCGCGGCGGCCGAAGATGCCGGCCGGCCGGAACACCAGCATCAGCAAGGTCGCGAGGACCGAGACGATCTCGGTCCACGACGTCGAGATCAGGTACGCAACGATTGTTTCTGCATAACCCAGCATCAGCGCCGCCAGGATGCTTCCCGGGATCGAGCCGAGCCCGCCGACGACGACGATCGCAAAGGCCTTCACGATCGGCAGCAGCCACATCGTCGGCTGCACCGTCAGGAACGGCCCGGCGAGCACGCCCGCCGCCGCCGCCAGCGCCGCCGAGATGCCCATCACGACCGCGAAGATGCGGTCGCTCGGGATGCCCATGTATTGCGCCGCCACCGGGTCCTGCGAGATCGCGAGGATCGCGGAGCCGAGCCGCGTGCGCTGGATGAAGAGCCACAGCACCGCGATCAGCACGACGCCGACGCCGAGCGCGAGCAGCCGTGCGCCGCCCACATCGGCGCCGCCGATCGTGAACTTCGTGTCGATGAAGGCCGGCACGTTGCGGTATTCCGACCCGAAGGTCAGGAACAGCGCCTGCTCGATCACCAGCGCCACCGCGAGCGTGATCATCAGCACCGCCAGTTGCGACTTGCGCATCGGCCGGATCAGCACCCGCTCGACGACGATGCCGAACACTGCGACCACGGCGACCGCAAGCAACGCGGCCGGCAGCAGCGGCAGCTTCAGGTGCGCGGTGAAGAAGTAGGCCCCGTAGGCGCCGAGCGCATAGAACGAGCCGTGGGCGAGGTTCAGGATCCGGGCGACGCCGAAGATCAGCGTGAAGCCGACCGCGAGCATCGCGTAGATGGCGCTGCTGACCGCGCCGACAATGATGATCTCGAGCAAGATCGTCCCCGTATGAAAGAGTGGCGCCGCTGACGGCGGGCGGCGCTCCGGGAACTACTTCTTGATCCAGGCCGGGTAGACGAACTCGGCGGTGCGCATCTCCTTCGGATGGATCACCTCGCGCTTGCAGCCTTCGCGCCACTGCGCGAGTAGCAGCGCCGGCCCCTTGTACGTCGGGGTGCCGGGCTTGACGTCGTGGTTCTCATCGAACTCGATGATGCCCGGAATGCCGACGTAACTCGTCTTCTCCAGTTCCTTGATCACCGCGTCGGTGTCGGTGCTGCCGGCGCGCTTCACCGCCTCGGCATAGATGTACACCGCGTCGTTCGCGCCGAACGCGGTGTAGACCGGCGAGCGGCTGGTGCGCTTGCGAAACTCGTCGAAGAACGGAATCGTCTTCGGCGTCAGCGGCGCTCGCACCGCGAAGTTGGCGGCCATCTCGCCGACCGACTTGCCGCCGATGCGATCGCAGAAGTCGCCGTCCATGCTCTTCACGTCGATGCCGCCGTAGGGCATCGGGAAGCGCGAGTCGTACCACTGCTTGGCGAAGATGTCGCTCGACGCGTGCGACAGCACGACGACCATGAACTGCGCGCCCGAGTCCTTGACCTTCGAGAACAGCGGCGAGAAATCGGAGGTCTGCGCATCGAAGAACTCGGTCGAACGCACGTCGGCGCCGGCTTCGGTGGCGCCCTTCTTCAGCAGCGGCACCAGGTCCTGCACCCACTTCGCGTTTTCGCCGACGATAGCGACCTTGCTGATGCCGAGTTCGCCCTTCACGAAGGTCGAGATGAAGCCGGTGAGCTGGCGCGCCTGGTGGGCGGCGTTGAGCGGCCCGACGCGGAAGATGTACTTGTAGTTGTCGTAGTCGGTCTTGACCTTGGCATTCGTCGACGGCGATGCCGCGCCGACGCCGAGGTAGATGGTTTTGGCGGCCGAGATGTGCGGCAGCTGGGCCAGCGTGACGCCGCTGGTGTAGCCGCCGATCAGCACGTCGACCTTCTCGTCGGCGGTCAGCTTCTTGATTGCGCTGATGCCGGTCTCGGGGTTCTCGGTCTCGTCGGCAACCACCATCTCGAGCTTGCGGCCCAGCACGCCGCCCTTGGCGTTGATGTCGTCGATCGCCATCTTCAGCGCATCCTGCGTGTCGCGCCCGACCTGCAGCTGCACCGAGGTCGGCACGCCGATGCGGATCGGCTTGGGCTGGGCCGAGGCCATCGGTGCCATCAGGCCGAGGGCGGCGCAGGCGGCGCCGACCAGCAGGACGAAACGGTTCAGACGCACGCCTGAGAGGGTCGGGTGCTCGAGCTTCATAAGCGGGTCTCCTGCGCTGGTTGCCACAGCGTGAAGTGAAACCGAATTCGGGCGCGCGGCGATACGGGGACTATCCCGCAACCCATGTCGCGGGCAGTCGCTTTCCCTTATCAACTGAGTGCGTGTCCGACCGCGTTGGTGTGCAGCGCGTAGATCGACGTGCTGCCGCACATGAACAGACGACTGCGCTTGGCGCCGCCGAAGCACAGGTTGGCGATCACTTCGGGCGTGTGCAGGAAGGCCAGCAGCGAACCATCGGGGTGGTGCACGCGCACGCCGTTGGTATCCATGCCGCCCCAGCCCCAGCCGCACCAGACGTTGCCGTCGGTGTCGCAGCGAATGCCGTCGGTGAAACCGGGCGCGAAATCCGCGAACACCTTGGGGTTGGACAGCGTCGTGCCCCTGACGTCGAACACGATGATGTTGGCGGGGTTGCCCGGCCCGTCGGTCGCGCCGGTATCGACGACGTAGAGCTTCTTGTAGTCCGGCGAGAAGCACAGACCGTTGGGGCGGCGCATCGGCCCTTCCGCGGCGATTCCGACCTTGCCCGCGGGATCGATGCGATAGACCCGGGTTGGCAGTTCGAACTCGGCCTTGTGCCCTTCGTACGGCCCCATGATGCCGTAGCCCGGGTCGGTGAAAAAGATCGACCCGTCCTGATGCACCGCTGCATCGTTTGGTGCGTTGAGCTTCTTGCCTCCGTAGCTGTCGCAAAGAATCGTCCATGTGCCGTCGTATTCGCGGCGCCGTACCCGGCGGGTATCGTGCTCGAGCGCAATCAGCCGGCCCTGATTGTCGCGGGAGTGGCCGTTCGAATACCCAGAGTCGGTCTGATAGACGCTGACATGGCCGTCATCCTCGCTCCAGCGCAGCACGCGGTGGTTCGGGATGTCGCTCCACAGCAGGCAGCCCCAATCACCCATCCATACCGGGCCTTCGCACCAGAGCGCTGCGTCGTGCCCCTGGCCATGCCAGATGCGTTGCAGCGTGGCGTTGCCCTGGCGTCCGGTAAAGCGCTTGTCCATCACCTCGAACGCAGGTTCGGGATACGTCACTGTTTCGTTGCCGCTCCAGTCCCGGTCGCGCGCAAACTTGTCGGTCCCCGCAAACGCCGCGCTTGCCGGGGCGGCAACAGCGGCGGCAGCAGCGGCGCGAGCCAGAAAACCGCGTCGGTCCACACCGACCGATTTCTGTGCGCCTGTCGTGGCAATTTCGGCGGGTGCCCGATCCGGTACTCGTTCCATGTGGGTTCTCCTCCTGGTTGATGAACATTTCACCCCACCCTCTTCGTCGTTGTCCGATGCCGGGGCGACGATATTGTTTGGCTGCGCTGCCTCGTTCGGGCGCAGCGCCCCAGGGTTCCCTGGTATCCCGACGTCAAGAATCGGATCTCACACCATATCCTCAAGCAATCCAATTGGCCACCGGATCGAACCCGCGAGGCCGGCCCGTCGGCGACCGGCACGGCTGCGCTCAGCGCAGCGGCCAGCGTCAGCGTTGCGAAGCAGCGCCTTATGACGCGATGGCTCGATGTCATTGCGCCGCGCCGTCCGGTTTGAGATCGCGGATGTACTTCACGATCGCCTTCAGCTGATCATCAGTGAACGAAGAGCCGAACCCCGGCATCGCGCCGGTCTTGCCGTTCTTGACGCGGTAGACGATTTCGGTGTCGGTGAGCGTCGTTCCCATCAGTTGCGGGCCCTTGCCGGCGACGCGGCCGGCGCCGCTGTGGCACCAGCCACAGGTGTTGGCGAACAGCGTCTGGACATTGAAGTCCGCTTGAATTGCGACCGCCGGCGCAGCAGTGGCGGCGGTCGCGGGATCGGCAGTCCGGCTCGAGAACATCGGCCCGTTGGTGTCGGCGGTGCCGACGGCGATGGTCACCAGGCACATGGCCACGACCGCTGCCTTGCCGATCCGGATGGAACATTGCGGCATCACCGCTCCCGCGAAAAAGAGGCAGGGGCTTACGCCCTGACATGGCTCTCCGATCCGACCTGTCGGGGCATGCTCGACGAACCGATCCTGCGCTTTGGCGGCTTCTTCGCACTTTCCGCTTCGCTCAGAGAGAGCCGTGGCGCGGTATGCGGGCACGAATCGATCCGAGCCGCCAAACCGAGCAGGGAATTCCTGCGCGTCAAGCAGGGAATTTAGCGGTCTCTAGCAGGGAAGCCATTGGGTACCGTTTCGGGCTGCCCGAGCGACTGGTCTGAGGCCCGGCAATCGCACCTACAAGTACCCGCCTGCGACCCGTTGGAGACATTCGGGTGACCGAATGAGCCGCCTGAAAGCGTTCAGCCTCCGGCGCATCGGCGTACTCGGGGCTCATCGATGCTTCGATGGCGCCAGACTGTGGCGAGAACGCGCGAGGCACTGCCACCGCAGGTCAATGTCGCTCACCTGATCAGCGCCGGTTCTCGCCAGCGCCTGTTCGCGAGCCTAGATCGAAGAGGCCTTGACGAAGACCGGGAAGCAAAGCCAGCGCGCGACTGCTCCCCTGCCCCGGGGTGGTGTATTACGTGATGGCATTGGCGTTGTGGCGCGACGTGTGATCCCTCTGCGACACCTTGAGCCGGGCACCGGCTGGAGCGTCAGCGGCAAGGTCTAAGCGCGGCGCGCCGACCCGATGGTCGGTTGACGCGCAAATCCTAGGCTTTCGCGCGCCAACTGGTTTTAGCGCGAGCCACGACGAACAGCTTAGAGCGGGTTTGCGGCTGCGGCGTAAGACATTGCAGTGCGGCGGCGAAAAACCCTCTGCGCGCGTTGCGCGAGCACACGTCCGATCGATCCATTGGATCAACGCAACGGCTGAACCGGGACTTTCTTGTTCGGTGGCTTGGCGGGGACTCTTTCGTCCGAAGGCTTGTCTGTGGCTTGGGAAAACCGCCCCTCGATGTTGCTGCGCAGCGTTTGGTCATCCTGGCGCAAGCGGGATTCCATGTCTATGTCGGGAGGCCAATCGGGGTGCATTTTTCTGAAGTAAGAATAAACGGCCAGTTGGTTCCTTTCCGCCAGAAACTCATCGTCGATGTCGTCCTTGCGCCTGGCTCTTTCATCTTGTTTAAATGGATGATGGTCGCGCCACACCGCGTGTGACGCCTCATGAACCAACTCCAGAATCGTCGGACGCATCAGGCCCCGGAAACGCTCATGGACCCTGATCGTCGTGCCGTCCCAATCGCCACGGGCGTCAACGGTATCCGCGTAAGCGATCTTGCTGGCCCTCTGGAGCCTGCGCAGCTTTTGGACGATTTCCCTCCCGGGCGGTGTGTGGGCGAAGGGAAACGTTGCAAGCTGCTGAATATCGCCTTCTATCATCGCCCAGTCACTGCTCCGTTGGTTGACCAAGGACGGATCCTCCGCGATGGGTCTGGCAGCGGTCCCAGCCCTGGGCGCGCCCAGGCTCATATGTCGACCCGGCGACTCCCCGACTTTCGGTTCGTACGCCGGACCGTGGTGCACCGTGAGGGCCGTTGTGCCGAGGTCAAGGTCCTCGGCGTACCAATTGAGAACTTGGCACTGTGGACCGGGTAGTTTGAAGCCGCCGCTCATATTGCCTCCAAGGTGGGGCGTGAGCACGTGAAGAGGCGCCACGCCAGCGCGCCATTTTCACCCGCAAAGACCGTTCTCGAATCATCGAGTCTGTGGATGGAGCGACCGGTTCCGAAATCGTCGGATCGCGATCACTCGTCGAGCGCCGGCCGCTGCCGGCTGTCCAGCCCATGGCCGGTCTTCAGCAGCTCGCGGCGCAGGCCGCGCTTCAGATGGCGCATGTCGATCGGGGCGCCTTCCGACGCGGCGATCAAAGCTGCGCTCAACACGCTGTTGCAATCTCGCCGCCCGACACCTCGTAGTCGTCGGCGAGCAGTCTAGAGCCTCGTCGAGATCGCCTATGCGGTTGGTCGCGAGCACGCTGACGCCTTCGTGCTCTTCCATGCGCTGCAGCAATGGCTGATTTCGATTGCATGGCGGTCATGCGCATTCTTTCGGCGGTATCCCATCAAATGCGCATGAAGCTGCCGGTGGTAAATGACTGAAACTGGCCGGCTGCAGCCATCAGTCAGCAACGACTGTCGACTCAAAGCAGCCTGTAAGCGCCATCACAGAGGACGGTCCGGAGAGGCACTCAGTGGCATCGACGCCGCAGACACCACAAAAGAGCCAGTGGTGGCTGCGGAGCCAATGGTGGCTGTGGCGCCAGCGCCAGCGAAGCGCAAACGTGCGGACAAGCGCAAGGGCGACCGGCACGTATCCAGGGATGCCGCGTATTGGCGCGACCGCCTTCACTCGTGCATTCGGATGGTCGCTAAGAGCCCTTTCTGGAGCGCTCTTGCGAGAAGACTTGTCATGGTGTTAAACGATGGTCCTACGAATTGAGCTCGACCCAGACCGGCGCGTGGTCGCTGCTGTCCGGCATTCCTCGAACGTCGCGGTCCACGCCTGCCGAAGACAGACCTCGCTTCAAAGAGTTGCTGAGGAGCACGTGGTCGATTCGCAAACCGGCGTCTCGCTGCCAACGATTGCGTCGATAGTCCCAGAACGTGTAGATGCGCTCCTTGTGCTTTGCCCGCAGCGCGTCAGTCCAACCTTGCGCTAGTAGCTTGGCGTAGGCTTCGCGCGTTTCGGGTTGCAGCAGCGCGTTATCGAGCCACGATGCAGGCGAGTAGATATCGTCGTCAGTCGGCACGACGTTGAAGTCGCCAGCAAGCACCACCGGATGTCCGGTCTTCAGCAACCCGAGAGCGTGCGCATTCAACCGTTCGAACCAGGCGAGCTTGTAGTCGAACTTCGGTCCCGGATGGGGGTTTCCGTTTGGTAGATACATGCAGGCGACCAGCATTCCGTTGACCGCAGCTTCGACATAGCGGCTCTGCTTGTCCGTCACGTCACCTGGCAAGCTCCGTCTGACCTCAATGAGTTCAGCGTCGCGTGCAAGCAATGCGACGCCATTCCACGTTCGTTGGCCAACGCACAAGGACGAATAGCCGGCCCCAAGCAGAGCCTGGCGTGGGAACTCCGCATCGGTGCACTTCAGTTCTTGGAGTGCGACGACGTCAGGACGCGTGATCTCAAGCCAAGCGAGGAGCAGTGGCAGGCGTTTTAGAACGTTGTTGACGTTCCATGTTGCGATACGCACTGGGCCTCCGGGCTAACTGCGGCTCTTAAAGTGCTCTTCGATCGCGCGCGTTGTGGCAAACGTTCTTCACTGCAGCCTTGCGCTCATCCGTGGTCACGCCGAACTTCTTGCACCCAGTTGACGAACCCGTCGAGCACCTCGGTCATCACTTCGTCAGCCTTGCGGCCGGACCCGACGAGGACATCGAACCCATGGTCAGCATGCTGAATCGTTTTGAGCGTGGCACGCTTGCCGAGCCCGGCGACCAGGGGCTGCACCAGCGAGAGGTCCGCCAACTTGTCGCGCGTGCCCTGGATAAATAGCATCGGCACGTGGACGTCGGCGAGATGCGCGCCGCGGCTGCTGGAAGGTTTGTCAGCGGCGTGTAGCGGGAAGCCGAAGAACGCCAAACCATGCACGTTGGGCAGGGGCTCCTTCGCCTGCGCTTGCGAGGTCATTCGCGCGCCGAAAGACTTTCCCCCAGCAATCAACGGGAGCCCCGTGAGTTCCGTAGCCTGCGAGACGGCTGCCCGCACCACCATGTGTGCGAGAGCCGGAAGGTCGGGACGTTTCGAGCCGAGCTCCATGTAGAGAAACTGGTACCGCAGCGTCGCGATGCCTCGCTCAGCCAGACCGCGAGCAACCGCCTCCATGTATCGGTGTGACATGCCCGCACCCGCACCATGAGCGAAGACGTAGCAAGCCCGTGCGTTCGGGGGCTCCTGTAGCAGCCCCGAGACTGACCGCTCTCCGTCCAGCTCAATTCGAATCGGCTGTGCGTCATCGCTCATGGTCAAACCGCCTCCTCAGTCGCCTCGTCCTCATCCGGTAGTTCGTGGTGGTAGATGTCCTTGGCCATTGCCAGCGCGGCCCGGAAGCCCTTGGTCGTGTGCGTCGAGACCAGTTTTTGCTGGCAGATATCGAAGCTGCGCTGGAAGGAGACATTAGCCAGCGGCCGCTCATGGCCG
>JANMAW010000382.1:0-2501 GCA_031360005.1 Rhizobacter sp. | reverse complement strand
CACCGAAGTCAAGGAGGCTCGGGAACGCGTGCGCGCCGCAATCCAGAACAGCGGTCTCGAGTTTCCGCACAACAAGCGCATCACCGTGAACCTCGCTCCGGCCGATCTGCCGAAGGAGTCGGGGCGCTTCGATCTGCCGATTGCGCTGGGCATCCTCGCGGCCAGCGGTCAGATCGATGCGGCGCAGGCCGACCACTTCGAGTTCGCCGGCGAACTCTCGCTTGGCGGTGAGTTGCGGCCGGTCCGTGGCGCGCTGGCGATGGCACTGGCACTCAGGCGCAGCCACACAAACGGCAGCCGCGCGCTGGTGCTGCCGCAGGCGAGCGCTCGCGAGGCGGCACTGGTCGAGGGACTGGCCATCCACGGCGCGGCGCACCTGCTCGAGGTCGTCGCGGCGCTGTTGCCGGCCGATGCCGCCGCCCATTCAGCGCTGCCTCTGGCGCTGGCCGACGGTCGCGCGAGCGCGCCGGCACTGCCCGACATGCGCGACGTGAAGGGCCAGCATGGAGCGAAGCGCGCACTCGAAATCGCCGCAGCCGGGAGCCACAGCGTGCTGATGCTGGGCTCGCCCGGCACCGGAAAGTCGATGCTGGCGCAGCGCTTCGCCGGGTTGCTCCCGCCGCTGACCCAAACCGAGGCGCTCGAATCCGCTGCGGTGCTGAGCCTGACCGGCGCATTCGCGCCCGAGCGCTGGGGCCAGCGCGTGCTGCGCGCGCCACACCACACGGCGTCGTCGGTCGCGCTGGTCGGCGGCGGCTCTCCACCGCGTCCCGGCGAGATTTCGCTGGCGCACCACGGCGTGCTTTTTCTCGACGAGTTCCCGGAATTTCAGCGCGCCGCGCTCGAAGCACTGCGCGAGCCGCTCGAGACCGGTCGCATCGTGATCTCGCGTGCCGCGCGGCACGCCGAATTCCCGGCCCGCTTTCAGCTGATCGCGGCGATGAACCCCTGCCCCTGCGGTCACCTCGGGAGCGCGCTGCGGGCCTGCCGCTGCACGCCGGATGCGGTGGCGCGCTACCAGGGCCGCATCAGCGGGCCGTTGCTCGACCGCATCGACGTGCAGGTCGAGGTGCCGTCGGTCGCGCCCGAGGCGCTGTCGGCCGCGCCCGATGGCGAGGCCAGCCATGTGATCGCGCTGCGCGTGGCATCCGCGCGCGATATTGCGCTGGCACGGCAGGGCTGCATCAACGCGGCCTTGTCGGGCGACGCGCTCGACCGGCATTGCGCGCTCGACGCCGCCGCGACCCGATTCCTGCAGGCGGCGGCGCTTCGGCTGGGCTGGTCGGCGCGCGGTTTCCACCGCGTGCTGCGTGTCGCGCGCAGCGTCGCCGACCTGGCGCACAGCGATGCGATCGCGGCGCCTCACCTGGCCGAGGCGATCCAGTGCCGCCGCGTGCTCGTGGCGCAGTGATCATCGCCCGGCGCCTTGCATCGCCGCCGGTCCTTCGGCAGGTGTGCAACGCCTTCCGGCCTTGCACACGCGGGCTCAGCCCTTGGCTGCGGCCAGCGGTTTGAGCTGGTCGCCTTCGACCCGGAAACGCGTACCGACCGCGGGCGCGGTGCCTTGCGGGACGGTGCGGATGCTGCCGTCGTCCATGCGCAGGCGCACCTCGAAACTCGATGTGCTGCGAGCCCGCTTCTCGACCTCGTTGCCGGCAAAGCCCCCGCCCACCGCACCCAGCACGGTGAGCGCCTTCTTGCCGTCGCCGCCACCGAGCTGATGACCGACGACGCCGCCAAGGACCGCGCCACCCACGGCACCCATGCCGGTGGCTTCACCCTTGGTTTTCACAGCGGCGACGCTGTCGACGACGCCGCAGTTGGCGCAGATCGAGGCCGCCGCCACCTTGTGGTCGCTCGCCTTGGCTGTCTTGACGGGCTTGGCCGCAGCCGGCTTGGCCGCAGCGGCGAGCTGCTTCGCAGGCACTTCCTTGGGCGTGGGCAGCGCATCGTTCTTGGGTCCGGTGACCAGGACCGCGGCGAGCGCGCCTGCGCCCAGAAGGCCCAGGCCACCGGCAGCCCACCACACGATGGGTTTGGCGGCGGTCGGTTTCACGGCGCCTGGCGAAAGCAGTTCAGCGGGGTTGGATGAGGTGGTCATGACACGTGTCCTTGTTCGGTGAAGAAGGGGCCGGCACGGCCCACGCCTTGCTGAACGCGTGGCGGCATGCGCCGGTCTACCGCAGAGAAGAATAGGGTGTAACCGCGTCCGCGACCCGTTAACCTTCGCACGCTACCGGGCGCAATCGTGCTGCCGATGCCGCAGCGCGCGAGGGTAGCCTCGTGCAACGGTGCGGCACCATGGACACCGCCGGTCACAAATTTGCCGCCAGCGAGCGCCGCGCCACGTTCGCATCGAGCCCGTTGCGCCGGGCCCAGTCGACCACCTGGTCTTCGCCGATCTTGCCGACGTTGAAATACGTCGCCTCGGGATGCGCGAGGTAGAAGCCGCTGACGCTGGCGGCCGGCGTCATCGCCAGGTTCTCGGTCAGGCCCATGCC
>JANMAW010000331.1:0-7431 GCA_031360005.1 Rhizobacter sp. | reverse complement strand
CAGCGCTATGAAGTGCACCACGGCGTCGAGATCACCGACCCGGCGATCGTCGCTGCGGCCGAACTGAGCCACCGCTACATCACAGATCGTTTCCTGCCCGACAAGGCGATCGACCTGATCGACGAAGCGGCTGCCAAGGTTCGCATCGAGATCGACTCCAAGCCCGAGGCGATGGATAAGCTCGACCGGCGCCTGATCCAGCTGCAGATCGAGCGCGCGGCCGTCACCCGCGAGAAGGACGAAGCCTCGCAGCGCCGTCTCGGCCTGATCGAGGAAGAGATCACCCGTGTTCAGCGCGAAGCCGCCGACCTCGAAGAGATCTGGAAGGCCGAGAAGGCCGCCGCGCAGGGATCGGCGCACTTGATGGAAGACATCGATCGCGTGCGCTTCCAGATCGAGGAATGGAAGCGCAAGGGCGATTTCAACAAGGTGGCCGAGTTGCAGTACGGCCAGCTGCCGGGTCTGGAGAAAAAGCTCAAGGACGCGCAGGCCAAGGAGGCCAGGAAGAGCGCGACGAAGGGCAAGCCGCAACTGTTGCGCACGACCGTGGGGGTCGAAGAGATTGCCGAGGTCGTGGCGCGCGCCACCGGCATTCCGGTGTCAAAGCTGATGCAGGGCGAGCGCGACAAGCTGCTGCAGATGGAGCGCAAGCTGCATGAGCGCGTGGTCGGGCAGGACGAAGCGATCACCGCGGTCGCCAACGCGATCCGACGCTCGCGCTCGGGCCTGTCGGACCCGAACCGGCCGACCGGCTCATTCCTGTTTCTCGGCCCGACCGGCGTCGGCAAGACCGAGCTGTGCAAGGCGCTGGCGGGATTCCTGTTCGACAGCGTCGACCACCTGATCCGCCTCGACATGAGTGAGTTCATGGAGAAGCACTCGGTCGCCCGAATGATCGGTGCGCCGCCCGGCTACGTCGGCTACGACGAGGGCGGCTACCTGACCGAAGCGGTGCGTCGCAAGCCCTACAGCGTGTTGCTGCTCGACGAGGTCGAGAAGGCGCATCCGGATGTCTTCAACGTGTTGCTGCAGGTGCTCGACGATGGCCGCCTGACCGATGGGCAGGGCCGCACCGTCGACTTCAAGAACACCGTGATCGTGATGACCAGCAACCTCGGCTCGCACCAGATCATGCAGATGGTCGGGCAGAGCAACGAGGCGATCCACGCTGCAGTGTGGGCCGAGGTCAAGCAGCATTTCCGCCCGGAGTTCCTGAACCGCATCGATGAGGCGGTGGTGTTCCACGCGCTCGACGCGAAGAACATCGAGGCGATCGCGGAGATCCAGCTCAAGGTGCTTGAGGCACGGCTCGAGAAAATGGAGATGAAGCTCGAAGTGTCACCGCGGGCGCTGGCCGAGTTGGCGAAGGCGGGCTTCGACCCGGTGTTCGGCGCGCGGCCGTTGAAGCGCGCGATTCAGCGGCGCATCGAGAACCCGGTGTCGAAGCTGATCCTCGAAGGCCGCTTCGGGCCGAAGGACGTGATCCCGGTCGACTTCGACGACGGCGACTTCGTCTTCGAACGCGTCGTGCACTGACGCGGCGCGCGGCTAGCCACGCGCCGCCGGCTCGAACAGCGAATCCAGGCGCTGGACCTGCAGTCGCGCCAGCGTCAGGTTGGCGATGCTCTTGTCGAGTGCCGCGTGCAGCGCCAAGCCGGGGTAACCCGGCACGGCGCGCAACAGCAGGTGGTGCGAGCCGAGCGTGATTGCCGCTTCGGGCAGAGTGTGGCCGAGGCCGAGAGTCCGGCTGCTGGCGCTCATGCCGGCGAGCAGAGCCTTGCCATGCTTGGCCAGCTCGGCAGCACCGGGGCTGGCACCGGCGTGACTGACCTGCAGGCCGCTCGCGACGTCGAAGACGCAGCAACTCACCATGCCCGGCAGTTCGATCAGTTCGTGCACATACTGATCGAGCAGGTTCTTCGGCGCGGCGGCCGACGCCAGCGGGGGCATCGGGCGCATCGCCTGTGGGTCGATGGCCGGCCGGCTCCCCGAATCGGCGGCAGGCGCGACGAGCGGAGCGCGCGAGGCAGTCGACACATCGTGGGCTGTGGCGGCCGCCAGCGACGGCAGCATGCGGCCATCGGGCTGGCTATGCTCGCCCATGCGGCCCCAGGTGCCGTTGATGAAGCTCCAGGCGTCGGCCGGGCGCGTAACCTGCGGGGAGGTGCGCACATTGACGCCGGTGCCACGGGTCAGCTCCGAGCCTTGCGTCACCAGGACACCGCCCGAAGCCAGTGGCAACAGAAGCATCTGGCGATTCGGCCAGGGCCCGCTGACCATGAACTCGTGAAATGGTTTGAGGGCAGAGGCCATTGCATGCCCCGGCAAGTCGCCAACCATGATGACGCCCAGTCGGCTGAAGGCGAGAAGCATGCGCGCCAGGCCAGCGCGCGCAGCGGTGTCGGCATCGGCCTCGGTGGAGTACATGCGCAGGCTGCCGCCGTCGGAAGTGGGTAACTCGATGAACTCCAGGCTCGCCAGCGGCGTGCCGGCGCCCTGGCGTCGGATCACCAGCTTCTGCACCGTTCGCCCAATGGCCGCTGCGACCCCGGCCAGCACCTTGCGCGACGAGGCGGTCGCGATGTCGTGGACCGCGATGAACTCGGGCTTCAGATGCTCGAACTGCTGCTGCATCGCCAACGCCGGAGCGCAAGACACGAACAGCTCGCGCTCGTTGCCTGCGGTCTGGCGGCCGATGTCGTGCTTGTCGGGTGCGAGGTAGTCGTCCTGATCTGTCAGGAACCGGGTCGCCGCGGAAGGGTGCACGCGCGTGGCCTGCCACATGTCGGGTTCTGCAGAGCCTGTCGCCGGTGGGGAGGAGCCTGCGCTGTGGGAACTTTTCATGGCGTCGCGTTCGGATGCAGTCGGTGGGCCAAGGGGTATGCGCAGTGTAGGCGCGTCGATCGTGCGTCGCACGCCCGTGTGAGTACCGGGTCGGCTACGGCATTCCCCGAGGGTCGGAGTCATATCGCCGCCGACCGTCGCGTGCGACATTGCACACTACGACTTGCTCAGGGGACCCTGTCGGGAATGCGCACCGACTGCCGGGTTGCTGCCCGAAAGTTGAGCCCCCCACCCTCGGCGCGGCGGCGCCGGTTCGTGCGAGGCCTGCGCTCGCGGGGCAACGAGGCGGAGTGAGCGAGTGATTCAGGCGACGACCCAGGCTATAATCTTCGGCTCGCCTTGCCACACCCGGGTCTGACGCTTCGGGGTGGCTTCATCAGCCAAGGCCCCCGTTCGTTTCTCAGACGTGTCGCCCAGGCGCGTTTTCCGATTCGACGCTGGTCGCGGAAACCACAAGGAGTATCAATGCGTCATTATGAAATCGTATTGCTGATCCACCCGGATCAAAGCGAACAGGTTCCGGCGATGCTGGAGCGTTACAAGGGTGTCGTCACCGCCGGCGGCGGCAAGGTGCACCGCGTGGAAGACTGGGGGCGTCGTCAGATGGCCTACATGATCCAGAAGCTTGCGAAGACGCATTACCTTTGCATCAACATCGAGTGCGGCAAGGAAGTATTGGCCGAACTGGAGACCGGGTTCCGCTTCAACGACGCGGTGATCCGCCATCTCACCGTTCTGCAGGACGAAGCAGTGACGGGGCCATCGGTGATGATGAAGATGGTCGAGCGCGAAGATTCACGCAAGTCAGCACCGCCGCAGCAGGATCGTCCGTCGCACGAGCGTCAACCGCAGGAGCGCCCACCGCAGGAGCGTCATCAACAGGAGGCTTCGGCCTGAAGACGCTGGCCCCCGGCCCGCTTTGCCGTGGTGCCGAATGAACCGGCTGGTTCTGACGGCGCAACTGGTGGAGCGAGGCGCGTTGCGATACACCCCCGCCGGTTTGCCAGCCCTGGATTTGAGCCTGAAACACGAGTCGCAGGCGTCGCAAGACGGGCAGCCCCGCAAGGTCTGGTTCGAGATCAAGGCCAGAGCGATCGGTGAAATCACGCAGCGCCTCGATGGCCTCGAGATGGGAAGCCTTCACGGCTTTGCCGGCTTCCTGGGCTCGCAGCGAAACGGACGAGGTGTCGTGTTCCATGTCACCGAACTCGACTGAGGTCATCGACCCATGTCAAGTTCACTGTACGAAATTTTGAAAGAGGTGTTCTATGCCCCCGCCACGTGGTAAAGGCCGGTTCTCGAAGGACCGCAAACCCAAACGCAATACCCAATCGCTGCTGTTCCGTCGCAAGCGCTTCTGCCGCTTCACGGTCACCGGTGTCAAGCAGATCGACTACAAGGACATCGACACGCTGCGCGACTTCATCGGTGAGAACGGCAAGATCACGCCGGCCCGCCTGACCGGCACGCGCGCTTTCTTCCAACGCCAGTTGACGACGTGCATCAAGCGCGCCCGTTTCCTGGCGATGCTGCCGTACAGCGACCAGCACAAGGTCTGAGGAGCAAGCACATGCAAATCATCCTGCTGGAAAAAGTCGTCAACCTCGGCAATCTCGGCGATGTCGTCAAGGTGAAGGACGGTTACGCCCGCAACTTCCTGATTCCGAACCGCTCGGCGCGTCGCGCCACCGAATCGGCGATCAAGGAGTTCGAAGTGAAGCGTGCCGAGCTCGAGAGGGCCGCCGCCGAGAAGCTCGCGACCGCCAATGCGCTCGGCGAGAAAATGAGCGGCCGCACGATCCACATCACGCAAAAGGCGGGAGTGGACGGTCGCCTGTTCGGCTCGGTCACGAACGCCGACATCGCCGATGCGTTGACCCGCATCGACTTCAAGGTCGCCAAGTCGCAAGTGCGCCTGCCCAACGGTCCGCTGAAGACTGTCGGCGAGCACGTCGTGAGCGTGGCGCCGCACACCGATGTGGTGGTGGATGTCAAGGTCGTGGTGATGGGCGAGACGGAATAGGGATTCGACCTGACACGAAGGCGGGGCCGGCATTGCCGGCCCCTTCTCTTTGGGCTTTGCATTTACACCGGCTGTCCCCTGAATTTCCACAGGGTTGCGCACAACCGCGACGCGAACCCGGTCCTATCATTCCCCGATGCAGACCACCTATTCAGCCATCGAGCTTTCTCCCGCCACGCGCCCCGATGACGAGGTTGCGAAACTGCGCATCCCGCCGCATTCGGTCGAGGCCGAGCAGAGCGTACTCGGCGGCCTGCTGCTCGACAACAGCGCCTGGGACCGTGCCGGCGACCTGCTGAGCGACAGCGACTTCTATCGCTACGAACACCGCTTCATCTTCGCGGCGATCGGTGCGCTGGTGAATGCGACCAAGCCAGCCGACGTCATCACGGTGTTCGAGCAGCTGCAAAGCCTCGGCAAGGCCGACGAGTGCGGCGGGCTCGTGTACCTCAACGCGCTCGCGCAGAGCGTGCCCAGCGCAGCCAACATGCGGCGCTACGCCGAGATCGTGCGCGAACGCGCGGTGCTGCGCAAGCTGGTCGCCGCCAGCGACGAGATCGCGACCAACGCCTTCAACCCGCAGGGCCGCGCCGTCTCCGAGATCCTCGACGAAGCCGAGGCGAAGATCTTCCGCATCGGCGAAGAAGGCTCCCGCTCGCGCCAGGGCTTCCAGAGCATGGACACGCTGGTCGTGCAACTGCTCGACCGCGTCACCGAGCTGCACGAGAACGGCGCCGAAGAGGTGACCGGCGTGCGCACCGGCTATTTCGATCTCGACCGCATGACCGCGGGCTTCCAGCCCGGCGACCTGATCGTGCTGGCGGCGCGCCCGTCGATGGGCAAGACCGCACTGGCGCTCAACATCGCCGAGCACGTCGCCGTCGCCGAGGGCCTGCCGGTGGTGATCTTCTCGATGGAAATGGGCGCTTCGCAGCTGGCGCTGCGACTCGTCGGCTCGCTCGGCCGGATCGACCAGCAGCACCTGCGCACCGGCGCGCTGAAAGACGACGAATGGGGGCGGCTCTCCGAGGCGGTCGAGAAGCTCGGATCGGTCAGCATGTTCATCGACGAGAGCGCGGCGCTGACGCCGAGCGAGTTGCGCGCGCGCGCGCGCCGCCAGGCGCGCCAGTGCGGCAAGCTTGGCCTGATCGTCGTCGACTACCTGCAGCTGATGAGCGGCAGCGTCGGCACCAATGATGAGAACCGCGCGACCGTGATCGGCGAGATTTCGCGCGGTCTGAAGTCGCTTGCGAAGGAGCTGCAATGCCCGGTGGTTGCGCTGTCGCAGCTGAACCGCAGCGTCGAGTCGCGCACCGACAAGCGCCCGATGATGAGCGACTTGCGCGAGTCGGGCGCGATCGAGCAGGACGCCGACGTGATCATGTTCATCTACCGCGACGACTACTACAACAAGGACGCCAGCAAGGAGCCGGGCGTCGCCGAGATCATCATCGGCAAGCAGCGCAACGGGCCCACGGGCATGATCAAGCTGTTCTTCAACAAGCCGCTGACGAAATTTGACAACCTGGCGCCGGGCAGCGCGGGCGGCGGCTATTGAGCGGGCGCGGGAGTGTGCCGGCGCGTGCGAGTGCGCGCGAAAGTGCGCCGGTGCGCGGCCCGGAACCTTGCAAGGGCGCGAGCCTGCCGGCACTGGCTGACCCTGCGGTACCGCTCGCCGGCATGACGCACCGCCGCGCCGTGCTGTGCATGCTCGCCGTCACGCTGATGTGGAGCATCGCCGGCGTCGTGACGCGCCAGCTCGACGCCGCGCGCAGTTTCGAGGTCACGTTCTGGCGCAGCGCGTTTACCGTGATCACGCTCGCGGTGCTGTTGCCGTGGCTGCGCGGCGGCGCCGCGCTCACGCGGTCGCTGCGCGAAGGCGGCAGGACGCTGTGGGTTTCAGGTGTGTGCTGGTGCGTGATGTTCATCGCGTTCATGGTCGCGATCACGCTGACGACCGTCGCCAACGTGCTGGTCACGCTGGCAATCGCGCCGCTGCTCACCGCGCTGGTCGCGCGTACCTTTCTCGGCCACCGGCTCGCGGCGCGCACCTGGGCGGCGATCGTCGTGGCCGGCAGCGGCATCGTGTGGATGTACGCACGCGAGGTCAGCGGTGCCGACCCGCGCCACCTGCTCGGCACGCTCGTGGCGCTCGCCGTTCCGATCGCCGCGGCGATCAACTGGACGGTGATCCAGCACAGCCGCAACGCCGCCGACACCGATCTGCTGCCTGCCGTGTTGATCGGCGCGCTGCTGTCGGCGCTGCTGACGCTGCCGTTCGCGCTGCCGTTCGCCGCGTCGATGCACGATCTCGGCCTGCTCGCATTGCTCGGCGTGGTGCAGTTGTCGATTCCGTGCCTGATGTCGGTGGCGGCCGCGCGGCATCTGAGTGCGCCCGAGGTTTCGCTCCTCGCGTTGCTGGAGGTCGTGTTCGGCGTCGCCTGGGTCTGGCTCGGCGCGGGCGAAGCGCCGGCGGCACATGTGCTGGGCGGCGGTGCGCTGGTTCTGGTCGCGCTCGCCGCCAATGAAGCCATGGCGCTGCGGCAGGCGGCTCGCTGACCGAT
>JANMAW010000322.1:0-3470 GCA_031360005.1 Rhizobacter sp. | reverse complement strand
TGGGTGTGCGCGGCCTGGCGAGCTACAACAAGAAGCTCGACGACGCGAAGGAGCGCGGCGAGCTGATCCCGAACCCGTTCAGCCTGACGCCCGAGCAGCCCGAACCGCTCGAGCGCCTGCCCTTCATCGTGATCGTGATCGACGAGCTCGCCGATCTGATGATGGTCATCGGCAAGAAGATCGAGGAGCTGATCGCGCGCCTCGCGCAGAAGGCGCGCGCGTCGGGAATCCACCTGATCCTGGCGACGCAACGGCCCAGTGTCGACGTGATCACCGGCCTGATCAAGGCGAACATCCCGACGCGCCTGAGCTTCCAGGTCAGCAGCAAGATCGACTCGCGAACGATCCTCGACCAGATGGGTGCCGAGGCGCTGCTCGGCATGGGCGACATGCTCTACATGCCGTCGGGCACCGGGTATCCGGTGCGGGTGCATGGCGCGTTTGTCAGCGACGAGGAAGTGCACCGCGTTGTCAGCTACCTGAAGAGTCAGGGCGCGCCGAACTACATCGAGGGCGTTCTCGAAGGCGGCACGATCGACGGCGACGGTGGCGATGTCCTGTCGGGCGAGAGCGGCGTGATGGGCGGCGGCGAAGGCGATGCGATGTACGACCAGGCCGTCGCCATCGTGCTGCAGCATCGCCGGGCATCGATTTCGCTGGTGCAGCGCCACCTGCGCATCGGCTACAACCGCGCGGCACGATTGCTGGAACAAATGGAGAAGTCCGGGCTCGTATCGAGCATGTCCACCAATGGCAACCGCGACATCATCGTCCCGGTTCGCGCCGAATGAAAAGTTTCGTTGCTGCAGTCACGTTAGCCCTCGTCACGGCGGCCGCGCGGGCCGATGGTGTCGACACCTTGCGCGACTTCATCCGCGATGTGAAGACCGGCCGCGCGCAATTCACGCAGACCGTCACCTCGCCCGACGGCGCGAAGAAGAAATCGTCCAGCGGCAGCTTCGAGTTCGCGCGGCCGAATCGATTCCGCTTCGTCTACGCCAAGCCGTTCGAGCAGGTCATCGTCGCCGATGGCCAGAAGGTGTGGATCTTCGATGCCGACCAGAACCAGGCGAGTTCGCGCAAGTTCTCGGCGGCGCTCGGCGCCACGCCGGCGGCGCTGCTCGCGGGCGGCTCGCTCGACAACGACTTCGACCTCGCGCCGCTGCCCGCGAAGGACGGTCTCGCCTGGGTGCTGGCGACGCCGAAGCTGAAGGACGGTGCGTTCAAGTCGCTGCGCGTCGGCTTTCGGGGCAAGGATCTGGCGGCCGTCGAGATCGTCGATGCGTTCGATCAACGCTCGCTGCTGCAATTCAGCCAGTTCAGCGCGGGCGTGAGTCTCAACGCCGACGCGTTCCGGTTCACCCCGCCCGCCGGTGCAGACGTGATCGAGCAGTGAACGACGCTTCATTGCCGTTCGACGCCGATCTGCACGCGCCGCTGGCCGAGCGGCTGCGCCCGAAGACGCTCGACGAGGTGATCGGCCAGCAGCACCTGCTCGGGCCCGGCAAGCCGCTGCGCGCCGCCTTCGAGTCGGGTCGCCTGCATTCGATGATCCTGTGGGGGCCGCCGGGCGTCGGCAAGACGACCTTGGCGCTGCTGGTGGCGCAGGGCTTCGATGCCCAGTTCATCGCGATCCCGGCCGTGCTCGGTGGCGTGAAGGACATCCGCGACGCGGTCGAGCGTGCCCAGGTTGTGCGCTCGAGTGGCCGTCGCACGGTGGTGTTCGTCGACGAGGTGCACCGCTTCAACAAGGCGCAGCAGGACGCGTTCCTGCCGCACGTCGAGTCGGGCCTGTTCACCTTCATCGGCGCGACCACCGAGAACCCGTCGTTCGAGGTCATCTCGGCGCTGCTGTCGCGCGCCACCGTGCATGTGCTGAAGCCGCTCGGCGAGAGCGATCTGCGTGAGTTGCTGACGCGCGCCGCCGTGTTGCTCGGCGCACCGCCACTGAACGACGCGGCACGCGACCGGCTGATCGCCTACGCCGACGGCGACGCGCGGCGGCTGCTGAACTCGTACGAAAACCTGATCGGCATGGTCGGCGCGGTGGCGTCGATCGACGAGGCGATGCTGGAAAGGTCGCTCGGCGAGCAATTGCGCCGCTACGACAAGGGCGGCGAACAGTTCTACGACACCATCTCGGCGCTGCACAAGGCGGTGCGCGGCAGCGACCCCGACGCCGCGCTGTACTGGTTCGTGCGCATGCTCGACGGCGGCGTCGACCCGCGCTATGCGACGCGCCGGCTGGTGCGCATGGCCAGCGAAGACATCGGCCTGGCCGACCCGCGCGCGTTGCGGCTCGCACTCGACGCGGCCGAAACCTACGAGCGCCTCGGGTCGCCCGAAGGTGAACTTGCGCTCGCGCAGGCCGTCGTCTACCTCGCGGTGGCGCCGAAGAGCAATGCCGTCTACACCGCCTTCAAGGCCGCGCGCGCGTTCATCAAACACGACGGCACCCGCGCGGTGCCGCTGCGCCTGCGCAATGCGCCGACGGCGCTGATGAAGGGCCTCGATTACGGCAAAGGCTACCGCTACGCCCACGACGAGGAGGGCGCCTTCGCGGCAGGCGAGAGTTACTGGCCCGACGACGTCGAGCCTGCGCGGTTCTATGCGCCGGTCGAGCGCGGGCTGGAAATCCGCATCGGCGACAGGCTTCGCGAACTGCGTCGCCTCAACGAAGCCGCGGCCAAGCCGCGCTGATCGCGCCATTCCGCGTGCCGCTCCTGACAGAATTCGGCGGCGCTGTCATCGGGAAAGTCAGAGGCGCGAGCGCGCGGCGGCGACTCTAGAATCCGGGGCGCCCGGGCAGGGGCGTCCCAGGTGCCGTTGGCGGAAGCGGCCTTGGCCGAGAACTTGCTAATGGATGAGGTGCGGATCACGCGCCCGGCGGGCGCGCTCGCACCGAGGTCGGCCGACCCTTTCGCACCGAAGGCGGCGTCCCGGGCCGGCAACGCAGGAGAGCGAAGAATGGACACCTTCATCCAGCAGATCATCAACGGTCTGGTGCTGGGCAGCGTCTATGCGCTGGTGGCACTCGGCTACACGATGGTCTACGGCATCATCAACCTGATCAACTTCGCGCATGGCGAGGTGCTGATGGTGGGTGCGCTGACGAGCTGGACCGTGGTCACCGCGATGGCGGGGCTCGGGCTGCCGGGCTGGCTGCTGCTGCTGATCTCGCTGATCGCGGCCGTCGTCGTGTGCTGCGCGCTCAACTTCAGCATCGAGAAGATCGCCTACCGGCCGCTGCGCAATGCGCCGCGCCTGGCACCGCTGATCACCGCGATGGGCATGAGCCTGCTGCTGCAGACCCTGGCGATGATCATCTGGAAGCCCAACTACAAGTCGTTCCCGATCCTGCTGCCGAGCGAGCCCTACGACATCGGCGGCGCGGTCATCAACAACGTGCAGATCATGATCCTGGTCGTCACCGCGATCACGTTGAGCGCGCTGATGTACCTCGTCAACAA
>JANMAW010000298.1:0-2274 GCA_031360005.1 Rhizobacter sp. | reverse complement strand
CCAGTTGCCCTCGGGCAGCATGCCGACGATCTCGGAATGTGCGTGCTGGCTGATCTGGCGCACCAGCGTCTTGCGGTAGTGCTCGGGCATCCAGTCCTTCGCCTCGATGAAGTCGCCGGCGTCGATGCGCTCGTCGAAGCGCGCTTCGAGCTGCGCCTCATCGGTCGAGCGAACGGCCTTCGGCGCCTCGTCCTTGCCCATCGTGTCCATCGCTTGCGTGTACATGGCCGCTCTCCTATCTGGGGCGCTTGTCGATCACGCGCCGGGCCTTGCCGGTCAAGGTGCGTTCGATCGAATCGGGCGTCAGCACAGTGACCGTCGCCGCGATGCCCACCAGCGCCTTCACGCGCTGCTGGACCCAGCCGCCGATTTCGCCGGCATCGCCTGCGGCGCCGGGTTGCAGCTCGCAGCGCACTTCCATCTCGTCGAGCAGCCCGTTGCGGCTCACCAGCAGCTGGTACTGCCCGGAGAGCTTGGCATGCGCGAGCACGATCTCCTCGATCTGCGACGGGAAGACGTTGACGCCGCGGATGATCAGCATGTCGTCGCTGCGCCCGACGATCTTGCCGATCCGGCGAAACGCGCGCGAGGTCGGTGGCAGCAGGCGTGTCAAGTCGCGGGTGCGGTAGCGGATCATTGGCAGCGCTTCTTTGGTCAGCGACGTGAAGACGAGTTCGCCTTCGCTGCCGCCGCTCTGGTCGTCGTACGGCAGCACCGCGCCGCTGTCGGGGTCGATGATCTCGGGGTAGAAATGGTCCTCCCAGACCACCGGGCCGTCCTTGCTCTCGATGCATTCGCTGGCCACGCCCGGGCCCATCACTTCGGAGAGTCCGTAGATGTCGACCGCGTCGATCGCGGCCCTGGATTCGATCTCGCGGCGCAACGCTTCGGTCCAGGGTTCGGCGCCGAAGATGCCGACCCTCAGCGAGGTGTCACGCGCATCGAGCCCCTGGCGCGCGAACTCCTCGATGATCACCTGCATGTAGCTCGGCGTCACCATGATGATCTGCGGCTTCAGGTCGCGGATCAGCTGCACCTGTTTCTCGGTCTGCCCTCCCGAGATCGGAATCACCGTGCAGCCGAGCCGCTCGGCGCCGTAGTGCGCGCCGAGGCCGCCGGTGAACAGGCCGTAGCCGTACGCCACCTGCACGATGTCGCCGGCGCGCCCGCCGGCGGCGCGGATCGAGCGCGCCACGAGGTCGGCCCAGGTGTGAATGTCGTTCCTCGTGTAGCCGACGACCGTAGGCTTGCCGGTCGTCCCCGACGACGCGTGCAGCCGCAGCACCTGCTCGCGCGGCACTGCGAACATGCCGAACGGGTAGTTGTCGCGCAGGTTCTTCTTTACCGTGAACGGGAACTTCGCGAGGTCGGCGAGCGACTTCAGGTCGTCGGGGTGCACGCCCTTCGCGTCGAAGGCCTGGCGGTAGTGCGGCACACGTTCGTACGCGCGCTGCAGCGTCGCCTTCAGGCGCTGCAGTTGCAGCGCGGTGATCTCGTCGCGGCTCGCGGTCTCGATCGGCTCGAGCTCGCCGGGCGCGGGTCGTTTGACGGGCATCGTCGTGGCTCCCGTGCGGCGTCAGCCGGCCACGGCCGGCTTGCCCCTGATCGTGTACGAGCGGCCGCGAAACACCGCGACGCGCTCGCCGCGCTGGTTGGTCACTTCGGTGTCATAGACGCCGGTACGTCCCGTTTTCGAGACCTCGACGCAGCGCGCCGTCAGCACATCGCCGAGCCGCCCCGGTGCGATCAGGTCGATCGCGAAGCCCGAGGCCAGCGTCAGCTCGTTCGTCGAATTGCAGGCGAACGCGAAGGCCGAATCGGCAAGCGTTGCGATCAGGCCGCCATGGCAGATGTCGTGGCCGTTGAGCATGTCGTCGCGAACCGTCATCGCCATCGTCGCGTGGCCCGGCGAGATGTCGACGACCCGCATGCCGAGTGCCTTCGACGCCCGGTCGTTCGCGAGCATGCCGTCGCGCACACGGTCGGCGGTTTGTTGCGGCGTGATCGCGCCGTGCCTGCTGCCACCGGCTTCAGCCATGGAAGGCTCCGCCGCTGAAGTGCAGGCGCGACAACGCCGGCGCGCGCCGATAGCGCACCTCGCCGTAATGCGCTTGCAGGTTCGCGAGCACGCTTGCGACGCGCGCCGGCCCGATCGCGTCGGCCCAGGCGAGCGGGCCGACCGGGTAGGCGGTACCGAGAACCATCGCGGTGTCGATGTCGGCGGCTCGCGCGGCGGTCCAGGTCAACACATCGGCGGCTTCGTTCGCAAGGCAG
>JANMAW010000227.1:0-5208 GCA_031360005.1 Rhizobacter sp. | reverse complement strand
AGCGAGGCGAGTTCGCGCTTTCGCCTGCTGGGCATCGTGGCGCCGAAGTATTCGGCCGGCGCTGCGGCGACGCGTGGCGTGGCGTTGATCGCGGTGGACGGCAAGATGCCCAGGGCTTACGCTGTCGGATCGAGGCTCGATGGCGATCTGGTGTTGCAGTCGGTGACGTTGCGCACCGTCTCGATCGCGTCGGCGCCCGGCGTGCCCGCCATCACGCTGGAACTGCCGCCTCTTGCCGCCGCGGCCACCGGCGCATTGCCGTCTGGGGGGGGCAATGCGAGTTTCGGGATACCCCCGGTGGTGACGGTACCGCAATACGTTGCGCAGCCGGTGGCTCCGCAGCCGATGGTCCCGCAACCCGTGCCGCCGCCGCCGTTCGTAGTGCAGCCAGTGCCGCCACCTCCGACCCAGTCGCCGGCCGCGCCTGCCCCGCGCCCCGGCTCGAACGCGCCGCTGCAATAGCGCGTCGGATGCTGTCGGTCACTGCGGCAGCTCAGGTTCGCCGCCGGTGATGATCGCGCCCGGGTGCGTCGGGCCGGGGTCTTCGCCTTCGGCCACTTCGGTCAGCAAGGCGGCGGCGCTGCGCACCAGCGGCCAGGCCAGCGTGGCGCCGGTGCCGTCGGTGCTTTCCATGCCGAGTTCGAGCAGCGCCGACGCATGGAACAGCGCAAGCGCCTCGTCCAGGCCCTGGTGGCTGTGGCTGCGGCAGTGGACGCAATAGTCGGTGACCGCCGGAGCGATGCGCGCCGCGACCATCAGCGCCGCGCAGGCCGGCATGCCGTCGACGACGATCAAATGCCGCTTGCTGCCGGCCACCAGCATCACGCCGACCATCATCGCCATCTCGAAGCCGCCGAACGCGGCCAACACCTCCACCGGGTCGATCACGTCCTTGTGGCGCATCTGCGCGCCCTGCAGAACCGCCAGCAGATGGGTCAGATAGGCGTCTTCCATATCGGGTCCCGAGATCAACAGATCGCTCAGGTGCGCGCCGGACAGCCGCGACAGCACCAGCGCCGCGCTCTCGTGCGAGCCCACGCCGATGCCGGCGCAGGCCACCACGTTGCCCATCAGCGCGTCGGCGATCTCCATGCCGGCGCGAATCGCCGCGTGCGCCTGGTCGAGCGACATCGCCGCCGTGACGCGTGCGTTGCGGGTCCCGTGGGCGATCTTGCGCGCAAGCAGCCGTGCGTGCGGGTTGACCGAATCGGACACGCCGCAGTCGACCACGGACAACTCCAGTCCTTGGATGCGGGCGAACACGCCGACCGGCAATTGCGACGTCAGCAACTGATTCGCGAGCGTCGACGTCGACTGGCTACCGGCCGCGCCGAGGCCTTCGACGGCCAGACCGTGATCGGCGGCGAAGATCGCGATCTGCGGCGCGGAAAAGCGTGGCTTCAGGGTGTTTTGGATCAGCCCCAGCCGCACCGCGAGTGCTTCGAGTTCGCCCAGGCTGCCGGTCGTTTCCGCGCGGTGCGCAAGCTTGCTGCGCAGCGCCCGTTCGAGCGCCGGATTCATGGTAGGGGCGATGAGCGAGCGATTGACCGACATGAATGTCCGTGGATTCGAAAAGTCGATATGGGCGCGGGGGCCGGCGTCCACCGATGGCGCGCGGCCGGGTTCACAGATGGCGCCAGGGGAGGAAACGCCGCGCTTCAGCAGCGGCGATTGTGATGCTCGATGCCGACGGCGTGCAATCGGGGGTCGCACCGCGCCTTGCGTCAGCGCAGGAAAAGCCGGTACACCGGGTTATCCGTCTCGTCTTCGCATGGGTAGGCGAGGCCTTCGAGGAAGGTGCGAAATTGCTTCTTGTCGGTGCGCGGCACCTGGATGCCGACCAGGATGCGGCCGTTGTCGGCGCCCTGGTTGCGGTAGTGGAACAGGCTGATGTTCCAGCCCGGGTGCATGCTGGAAAGGAAGCGCATCAGCGCGCCCGGCCGCTCCGGGAAGACGAATCGGTACAGGCGCTCGTCCTGTGCCAGCGCGCTGCGGCCCCCGATCATGTGGCGCACATGCTCCTTGGCGAGTTCGTCATCGGTCAGGTTCAGGGTGTCGAAGCCGTGGCGCGTGAAATGGCGCGTCAGCTTCGTTGATTCGGCGCGGTTGACGGTCGACAGGCCGACGAACACGTGCGCTTGTTTCGAGTCCGAGATGCGATAGTTGAACTCGGTGACGGCGCGCGGCCCGATCAGTTCGCAAAAGCGCTTGAAGCTGCCACGCTCCTCGGGGATCGTCACGGCGAACAGCGCCTCGCGCTCCTCGCCGACCTCGGCGCGCTCGGCCACGAAGCGCAGCCGGTCGAAATTCATGTTGGCGCCGCAGGTGATCGCGATTAGCGTCTGGCCGCGGCAGCGCTGCGTTTCGACATACTGCTTGATCGCCGCCACGCCAAGCGCGCCCGAAGGCTCGAGGATGCTGCGGGTGTCCTGGAAGACGTCCTTGATCGCGGCGCAAGTGGCATCGGTGTCGACGACGATGTAGTCGTCCACCAATTGGCGGGCGAGGCGGAATGTTTCTTCACCGACCAGTTTCACTGCGGTGCCGTCGGCAAACAGGCCCACGTCGTGCAATTGCACGCGTCTGCCGGCCTTCACCGAACGCAGCATCGCGTCGGAGTCGTGCGTCTGCACGCCGATGACCTTGATCGCGGGGCGCACCGACTTGATGTAGGCCGCCACCCCCGAGATCAGCCCGCCGCCGCCGACGGCGACGAACACCGCGTCGATCGGCGCCTGGTGCTGGCGCAGGATTTCCATCGCGATGGTGCCCTGTCCGGCGATCACATCGGGGTCGTCGAACGGATGCACGAACGTCAGGCCGTGTTGCGCTTCGAGTTCGAGAGCATGCACATGGGCATCTGAGTAGCTGTCACCGTGCAGCACGACCTCGCCGCCGAGCGCGCGCACCGCGTCGACCTTGAGCCGCGGTGTGGTCACCGGCATCACGATCATCGCCTTGCATCCGAGGCGCTTGGCGGCGAGCGCGACGCCCTGCGCATGATTGCCGGCCGACGCGCAGATCACGCCGCGCTTCAATTGCGCGGCGCTCAGGTGCGCCATCTTGTTGTACGCGCCGCGCAGCTTGAAACTGAAGACCGGCTGCGTGTCTTCGCGCTTCAGCAGGATCTGGTTGCCGAGCCGCTTGGACAGGTTCCTGGCAAGTTCGAGGGGCGTCTCGTCGGCGACGTCGTAGACCCGCGCCGTCAGGATCTTCTGCAGGTAGTCGGACAGCGACAACGCGACTGGTGCCTTCGCGGCCCGCTTCGAGGTCTTGTTCTTCGGGGTGGCCATGCGCGTCTCTCCTGGGGCCATCGATTTACGGCGCCGCATCATAAGTCGGCATTCCGTCGATGGCGTCGCGCACACGGCCCGGAAAAAAGCCCAAGGCATTGCTGCCTTGGGCTGAATCCACCAATGGAGGAGGTGGAGGAGACAAACGGTCCGGTGAACCCGAAGCAGGCCTTGCGCCCCGGTCAATCACCGCATTCGGATCAGTGTAGACGCTTTTTTGCTGCGCTGCAATAAACGTCGCGATCGTGTCTGAACCGGCCGCTCCGGGGCGGTCGAGCCGATGCACAATGATCGCGCAAAGGCCCGCAATCGGTGCGGCGAGACGGGGGTTTGGCGATGGAATGCACGATCAACTGGCTGCCCGCAAGCGGCATGGCGTTCTCGGCCGAAACCGGCAGCGGACATATGCTGATGATGGACGGCGCGGCGGATGGCGGCGGTCGTGATCTCGCGCCGCGCCCGATGGAAACCATGCTCGCGGGAACCGGCGGCTGCACCGCCTATGACGTCGTGCTGATCCTGCAGCGCGGCCGACACGACGTGCGCGGCTGTCAGGTCGTGGTGACCTCGGAGCGCGCTCCGACCGACCCGAAGGTGTTCACGAAGATCCACATGCACTTTGCCGTCAGCGGACCGGCGCTGACCGAAGCGGCGGTGGAGCGTGCAGTGCGCATGTCGCATGAAAAATACTGCTCCGCGAGCATCATGCTGGCCAAGACGGCCAAGATCACGACGAGCTTCGAGATCAGACCGGCCCGATGACCGCTTTCGGCCTGCCTATGTGTCCGCGCGCGGGGACATCAGGCGGCAACGGTGCGGACCTGAGGCTCTTCGTGGCCATTTCAGCCCGTCGCGCATCCCGCGTTGCCGCATGGTCAGATGTAGTGCGCGGTCGAGGTCATGACCCGTGCGGCGAGCCGCATGGCCCAGCGCACCGGCAGTGGCAAGGTCGCCGCACCGGCGTTCTTCGCCATCGCGCCGTGGCGCGCCTCGTCATCTTTCATTTGCCGAACGATGGCTCGCGAGGCCAGATCGGCGGGCGGCAGACTCTTCAGATGGCCCTCGAGATGCTGTTCGACCTGCCGTTCGGTTTCGACCATGAAGCCCAGGCTCACCGCATCGCCGGCGCGACCCGCCACCAGCCCGACCCCGAACGCGCCGGCGTACCACAGCGGATTGAGCAGGCTGGTGTGTGCGCCGAGTTCGCGCAGCCGCTGCTGCGTCCACGCCAGATGGTCGGTTTCTTCGCGCGCCGCGTGCTCGAACTGGCGCCGCAAGACGGGGTCGCGGGTCGTCAGGGCCTGCGCCGTGTAGAGCGCCTGGGCACAGACTTCGCCGACATGATCGACGCGCATCAACGCCGCGGAGAGGCGGCGTTGCCGCTCATCGAGCGCGCCGCCGGGCTGGGCCGGCGCTGGGCAGGGGCGCGCCGCGTGGCTCGCACCCGTGAGAGTGCGAAGCGCACTGTCCGCCGCAATCAAAAACGGGTCGAGGGCTGTCAAGGCTGGATCGCTTGAGTGGGTGAACGCAGAAGAATAGCGCAGCGCGGTCCGAAGAGGACGCCACGCAGCTCGACGGTTGACCCTTCCGGCCCGTGTGTCGCGGTCTGACTGCGTGATGCATCGATGGTGCTCGTTGTGCTCAGACAACATAAAGGCTTTTTTTGGGCGTCAAAGCTTTCCAGTACCGGGCCCCTCTGGTGCAATACACACAACTTCCGCTGAGGGGGTTGTGCCTGATCTGCCCGACGAGGGTGATTCTTGATCGGGACCTCTTATTCAACCTAGGAGATAGTTGCAATGAAAAAATCTCTGCTCGCTCTCGCAGTTCTGGGCGCTTTCGCTGGTGTGGCCTCGGCTCAATCTTCCGTGACCCTGTATGGCACGGTCGACCTGAACGGAAGGTACGTCAAGAA
>JANMAW010000224.1:0-2721 GCA_031360005.1 Rhizobacter sp. | reverse complement strand
GAACACGCTGGTCGGCGTGACGCGGCGCCACAAGGGTCGCATCACGCTCGCAGGGCACGACATCAGCGCGCTGCCCCCGCACCAGCGCGCCGCTGCCGGCATCGGCTGGGTGCCGCAGGAGCGCAACATCTTCAAGTCGCTGACGGTGCACGAGAACCTCACGGCCGTTGCGCGGCCGGGGCGATGGACGGTCACGCGCGCCTACGAGATGTTCCCGCGCCTCGCCGAGCGCAAGGCCAACCTGGGCAACCAGCTCTCGGGCGGCGAGCAGCAGATGCTCGCGGTCGCGCGCGCGCTGGTGCTGAACCCGACGCTGCTGCTGCTCGACGAACCGCTCGAAGGCCTCGCGCCGATCATCGTCGAGGAGCTGCTGCGCTCGATCGCGCGCGTGGTACGCACCGAGGGCCTCAGCGCGATCATCGTCGAGCAGAACCCGCGGATGATCCTGCCGATCACGCAGCGTGCGGTGGTGCTCGACCGCGGGGCCGTCGTGCACGAAGGGGCGAGCGCCGAGTTGATGGCCGATCGCGGGCGGCTCGATCGGTGGTTGGGGGTGGCGAAGCAGTGAGGGGGAGTTGTGCGCGGGCGACTTGAATCAGCGCGGCGAGCGAGCGGCAAAGGACTCAGTTCGGCCATGATCTGCCCGCCACGACGTTCCGCTTGCGGCATGTCCATGAATAACTGGCGCAGCCCGGAACGATGTCCCGCGGTTCAGGAGACTTCGCTACGACAGATCGGGCGTCACATGCCCCGTGATGCAAGGCCCGGGTCATGAAGCTCTCACTTGAGCGGGCACCTCCATCGCCAAGATGGTAGAAGATACGATGACAACAGCCAAACCCCTGGGCGCCGAGGTGCGCCAGACGTCTCGCGTCGTCATGCTGATAGCACTGACGAGCGGCTTCGCGCTGAGCCAGGCGTATCGCACCGTCGCCGCTCTGATGGCACCGCAGCTGCAGACCGAGTTCGCTGCCACCCCGCAAGCGCTCGGCGCGTTCGCGGGCGCCTTTCACTTCGCCTTCGGTGCCATGCAGATCTTCGTTGGCATCGGCATCGACCTCCATGGCATCCGGCGCACCGTGCTGACCGCGTTCCCGCTCGCGGTCGCCGGCTCTCTTCTCGCGGCGTTCGCACATCGCTTCGAATGGCTGGTGCTTGGCCAGGCACTGATCGGCGTCGGCTGCGCACCGGCGTTTCTGGTGTGCACGGTGTTCGTCGCCCGCCGATACCCGCCTGAGCGCTTTGCGGCCATCTCCGGTCTCGTGCTCGGACTGGGTGGCGTCGGCATGCTGGCCACCGGGAGCCCGCTCGCCTGGCTGATCGATGCGGCGTCGTGGCGGGCCGGGTTCGTGGTGCTCGCCGCGTGCTCGGCCGCAGCGTGGGCTGCCATCTGGTGGTGGGTGGCCGAACCCGCACCGGACGCATCGTCCGCCGAGAAGGAATCGATCGGTACCGCGATGCGGCGTTTCGGCGCGCTGTTCACGCTGCCGCACACTGCCGGGATCGTGGCACTGGCGGCCGTGACCTACGCCTCGTTCATCACGGTGCGTGGGCTGTGGCTGGGTCCGTTGCTCATCGCACGGCACGGCTTCTCGCTGATCGAAGTGGGGCACGTGGCGCTCGTGGTCTCTCTGGCGTCGATGGTTGGGCCCCCACTCTTTGGCCGCCTCGACCCGGGTCCCGGAACGCGACGGCGCTGGCTGGTGGCCGGCACGCTCGTCTGCGCAACATTGCTCGGGCTGGTGGCGTCGAACTTGGGCGCAACGTCCGACGTGGTCCTGTCCACGGTGTTCGGTCTTCTCTCGGGCTACATGGTGCTGCAGTATGCCGACGTGCGCGCCGCCTACCCCGCCTCGCTGACGGGCCGCGCGCTCGCGCTGTTCACGATGGCCATGTTCCTTGGCGTGGCGGCTATGCAGTGGTTCACCGGATGGGTCGCCGCACTTGCGCCGGTGCTCGGTCTGGACCCCTTTGTCGCGACGCTGGCGGCGATTGCAGCGCTGCTGGTGGCCGGCGCGCTTGCGTACATCACATTCCCGACGCCACCCATGAAGTAGGGCTGCGAGCACGAAGGGATGGGGGCGCCCGCAGCCGGTGCCAGATCATGGTACGTCGAGCGTCTGCGCTCGGGCATTGAGTCTCGACGCGGTGTTTCTTGACATGGGACCTCTGAAGTGCGACTCCTCTGTTGCCTCCGCACAGCCGCAGCGGATCGGACCCGCGGCCTGGCGAACGAATCAACGCTCAATTGCAGGGAAATTTGCCGAGAACGGTCAACGGCGAGCAATTCGCTCGCGTTTGGGTCTTGAGCGGTCCTAGAGCCGGTGCGGTTCACTCGGCCGGATCCCCTCATCTACCAAAAAGGAGTCAGCACCATGAAGAAGACCAACCTCGTGATGGCTATGGCCATCGTCGCTCTGACCGGCAGCGTTTTGAGCGGCAGCGCTTTCGCGCAGACAGGTACCGCCGTGAAGGAAAGCGGCAAGGCAGTCGCCGAGAAGGCGAAGGAAGGCAAGGAGACGGTGCAGGCTGCCGTCGTGAGCGAGCCGAAGAAGTCGATGCACAAGGCCAAGGCCAAGTCGCACAAGGCGAAGGCATCGATGCACGACACCAAGGCCAAGGCCGCCGGCGACCAGATCGGCAAGTAAGCCAGCGAGTCGAGCGACAACGATCGCTCTCGACGGGGCATCGGGCTTTCGGGCTCGATGCCTCGTTTGCTTT
>JANMAW010000216.1:0-4356 GCA_031360005.1 Rhizobacter sp. | reverse complement strand
CGTGCGTCGTCAGCTTGCCCGTCGTCGGGTGCCACACCAGCTCTTCCATCGTCAGCCAGCCCATGCCCTGGATGAACGCGCCCTCGATCTGTCCGATGTCGATGGCAGGGTTCAGAGACTTGCCGGCGTCGTGCAGGATGTCGGCGCGCAGCAGCTTCCATTCGCCGGTCAGCGTGTCCACGATGACCTCGCTGACCGCGGCACCGTACGCGAAGTAGTAGAACGGGCGGCCGAACATCTTCTCCTTGTCCCAGCTCAGACCGGGGGTCGCGTAGAAGCCGTCGGACCAGAGCTGCACGCGGTCAAGGTAGCCCTGCGCGACGACGGCGCTGAACGGCAGCGACTTGCCGTTGACCTCGACCTTGTCGTTCGCGAAGCGAACATCCTCGGGCCGGCCGCCATGGTGCGACGCGATGCACGCGGCGAGCCGCTCGCGGATCTGCCGCGCCGCGTCCTGCGCGGCCTTGCCGTTCAGGTCGGCGCCGGTCGATGCCGCGGTCGCCGAGGTGTTGGCGACCTTCTGGGTGTCGGTCGCGGTGACGCGAACGCTGTCGAAGCCGACGCCGAGCTCGTGCGCGACGACCTGCGCGACCTTCGTGTTCAGCCCCTGGCCCATTTCCGTGCCGCCGTGGTTCACGAGGATCGAGCCATCGTTGTACACGTGCACCAGCGCGCCCGCCTGATTGAAGTGCTTGACGTTGAACGAGATGCCGAACTTCAGCGGCGCCAGCGCGATGCCGCGCTTCAGCACCGGGCTGGTCGCGTTGAACTCCGCAAGGCTCTCGCGCCGTGCGCGATAGTCGCTGCTGGCCTCGAGCTCGGCGGTCAGCTCGTGGATGATGTTGTCGGTGACGACCTGACCGTACGGCGTGACGTTGCGCGAGGGGCTTGCAGCGGATGCGCCGCCACCCGGGTCGGGGCCGTAGAAGTTGACGCGGCGCACGTCGAGCGGATCGCGGCCGAGCGTGCGCGCGATCGTGTCGATGATGTTCTCGATCGCGATCGCGCCCTGCGGTCCGCCGAAGCCGCGGAACGCGGTGTTGCTCTGGGTGTTGGTCTTGCCCGAGTAGCCGTGCATCGCGACGTCGGGCAGCCAGTACGCGTTGTCGAAGTGGCACAGCGCCCGCGTCATCACCGGGCCCGACAGATCCGCCGAGTGACCGGCGCGCGACACCATCGTGATCTCGGCGCCGAGGACGCGGCCGTCGTCGTCGTAGCCGACCTCGTAGTCGTACCAGAAGCAGTGGCGGCGGCCGGTGATCAGGAAGTCGTCGTCGCGGTCAAGGCGCAGCTTGACCGGGCGCTTCAGCCTCGCGGCAGCGACCGCAGCGACGCACGCGAACAGCGCCGACTGCGACTCCTTGCCGCCGAAGCCGCCGCCCATGCGCCGGCACTCGACCTGCACGTCGTGGGCATGCAGCTTCAGCGCGTGCGCGACCAGGTGCTGCATCTCGCTCGGGTGCTGCGTCGAGCAGTGCACGTGCATCGCACCGCCTTCTTTCGGGATCGCGTAGCTGATCTGGCCTTCGAGGTAGAACTGCTCCTGCCCGCCGACCTCGAGCGTGCCGTTGAGCTTTCGCGGTGCGTTCGCGATCGCGGCCCGCGCGCCGCCTTCGACGGTGCTGCGCACCAGATGCATCGGCGGCAGCACGTATTGCCCCCTGGCGTGGGCCTGCTGCGGCGTCAGCACCGGCGGCGCCGCGGTGATCGTCAACACGTCCTTCGCTTTCGCCGCGGCGCGGCGTGCGACGTCGCGCGTCTGCGCGATCACCGCGAACACCGGCTGGCCGAGATAGCGGATCTCGCCCCACGACGAACCATCGTCGTGATCGACGATGCCGCACAGGATCGGGTCGTCGTGGACGATCGAGCCGCAGTCGTTCGGCCCCGGGATGTCGGCGGCCGACAGCACCGCGATCACGCCCGGCAGCGCGCGGATCGTGTCGAGCGCCATCGCGGTCAGCTTGCCGTTCGCAACCGGCGCCAGCCCGAGCGCGCAGTGCAGCGTTCCGGCGAGTTCGGGGATGTCGTCGATGTAGGTCGCCTCCCCGGCCACGTGCAGTTGCGCCGATTCGTGCGCGCGGCTGATGCCGACGCGCGCACCAGTGCTCAGGCGAACCGCCTCGGTGCTTTCGTCGAAGCGTGCCGCGTTGTTCTTCAGGTAGTCGGCGAAGGCTTCGTTCGGTTGCAGCAGCAGCGGGGCTATCGGCTTGTTCATCGCTTGATCCTCAGGCAGTCGCGGCGCTGGTTTCGTGCGGCATCACGCTGAACACGCTGGTGGCGCTGCCCGGCAGCGGGTTCTCGGCGCGGGTCTCGAGCCAGAATCGCTGCAGCAGGTTCTGCGCGACCTGCAATCGGTACGCGGCGCTGGCGCGCATGTCGGTCAGCGGTTTGAAGTCGAGTGCCAGCGCCGCCTTCGCGGTGGCGACACTGGCCTCGCTCCACGGCGAGCCGACCAGCTCGGCCTCGGCGAGAGCGCCTCGTTTCACGGTCGCGGCCATGCCGCCATAAGCGAGCCGCACGGCCTTCACGACGCCGCCGTCGAGCTCGATCGACAGGCCGGCGCAAACCGCCGAGATGTCGCAATCGAAGCGCTTGCTGATCTTGTAGGCGCGCACCTGGCGCGAAGCCGGCGCCATCGGCACCGCGATGCCCTGCACGAATTCGCCGGGCTCTTGCCGGTTCGTCATGTAGTCGAGGTAGAAGTCGTGCAGCGGCAGTCGGCGCACCCGCTCGCCGCGGCGCAGTTCGACCTGCGCGTCGAGCGCCATCAGCACCGGCGCCGAGTCGCCGATCGGCGAGCCGTTGGCGACGTTGCCGCCCATCGTGCCGGCATTGCGGATCGGCGGCGACGCGAAGCGCAGCCACCTGTCGGTCAGTTCGGGGTGACGCTTCGCCAGCGCGGCCCAGGCGGATTCGAGCGAGGCGCCGGCGCCGATGGTGAGCTCGCCATCCTGTTCGGCGACGCGTTTCATCTCTGCGACCTCGCCGACGAAGATGATGTCGCCAAGCGCGCGAAACTGCTTGTTGACCCACAGGCCGACGTCGGTCGAGCCGGCAAGCAATTGCGCCTTCGGGTTCGCTTCGCGCAAGGCCGCGAGTTCGGCCAGCGTTCTCGGCGCCCAGTAGCGATCGCCCGCGGCGCCGGCGGCCGTGTAGCTGAAGCTGCCCGCGCTGTTCAGAGCCTGCAGCGCTTCGAGCACCGGCGCGGTGTCGAGCGCGACCGAAGGCAGGTCGAACATGCGCTGGCCGGCATCGAGGATCGGCCGGTAGCCGGTGCAGCGGCAAAGGTTGCCCGAGAGTTCGTCGGCCAACTGCTGCCGGGTCGGCCGGCTCGCGCAAGCCTGGTGGTGCTCGTACGCCGACCACAGCGACATTACGAATCCCGGCGTGCAGAAGCCGCATTGCGAGCCGTGGCACTCGACCATCGCTCGCTGCACCGGGTGCAGCTCGTCACCCTTCACCGGGTGCAGTGCGCCGGCGTTGATCGTCTTCAGGTCTTCGACGCTGAACAGGGCCTTGCCGTCGAGCGTCGGCAGGAACTGGATGCAGGCGTTCACCGTCTTCAGGCTCAGCCCGCGCACCGCAGATGCGTCGCCAGGTGCCGCCGGCTCGCCGATCACGACGGTGCAGGCCCCGCAGTCGCCCTCGTTGCAGCCTTCCTTCGTGCCGGTGCAACGCGCGTCCTCGCGCAGCCAGTCGAGCACGGTGCGGGTCGGCGCGACATCGCTCGCTACGACGATCGCGCCGCGGTGGAAGAAGCGGATCGGGCGGCTGATCGGGTGGTCTGGCATGACGCGGGTCGCGGGAGTGGGCGTTACCCGAAACTTAGTCGCTTCCGGCCTCGCAGGTATACACCCGCAGGCATAGTACATATGATCCATGGCGTATGACACAGCGCCTGGACTTCGACAAGATCGAGCTCTACCTCATCCGGGCGTTGAAGACCTTGATCACCGAACGCAGTGTCTCCCGGGCCGCGATGCGCTTGCAAAGCACGCAGCCTGCCGTCAGTGCCCAGCTGAAGAGGCTGCGGTCGCTGACGGGCGACCCGTTGCTGGTGCGCACCGGCAACACGATGGCGCCGACCGAGACGGCGCTGCGCCTGCTGGAGCCCGCCACCCGCCTGCTGCAGGACGCCGACCGGCTGTTCAGCCCGCGCGCCCATCAGCGCGGCTTCGATCCGCTCGCCAGCAGCAGCACCTTCCGCATCGCGGCCAGCGACTACCTCGACCCGCTGTTCCTGCCCGAACTGGTGGCGCATTTGAAGCGGGTCGCGCCGTCGGTGCGGCTCGAGCTGATGCCGCTGTCGGGCGAGTTCGACTATCGCCGCGGGCTCGCCGCGGCCGAGGTCGA
>JANMAW010000118.1:0-2938 GCA_031360005.1 Rhizobacter sp. | reverse complement strand
CCGGCAAGGCGAAGAAGGCGCTGAGTTCGGCGTCGGCCGGCGCCGGCACCTCGCAGCACCTGGCGCTCGAACTGCTGAAGGCGAAGACCGGTGCCGACATCACCCACATCCCGTACAAGGGCAGCGGCCCGGCGATCCAGGACGTGATCGGCGGCCAGGTCGACATGATGTTCGACACCACCGTCGTCGCCGGCCCGCACATCGAGAGCGGCAAGCTGCGCGCGCTTGCGGTGACGTCGGCGAAGCGCCTGCCCAGCCTGCCGAATGTGCCGACCGTGGCCGAGAGCGGGTTGACCGGTCTCGGCGACTACGAGGTGATCTCGTGGCAGGCGATCTTCGCTCCGGCCGGCACGCCCCGGGCGATCGTCGACCGGCTGCACGCCGAGATCGCGAAGATCCTGAAGGAGCCGGAGATCCAGGAGCGCCTCTTCAAGCTCGGCATGCAGGGCGCCGACATGACGACGGCCGAGATCGGTGCGTTCCAGAAGGCCGAGGTGGCGAAATGGGCCGCGGTGATCAAGAGCGCGAACATCAAGCTCGAGTGACCGATGCCGGCGACACGCTGGAACAATCGCGCGAGAACAACCTACAGGTCACGAACATGCAGAACATCGGATTCATCGGCGCCTCGGGAATGATGGGGCACGGCATGGCCAAGAACCTGCGGGCGAAGGGCCACCCGCTCGCGCTGACGGTGCACCACAACCGCGAGCGCGTCGCCGACCTGCTCGGGGCCGGCGCGACCGAGGCCCACTCTCCCGCCGCGCTGGGGAGCAGTTGCGACATTGTCTTCATCTGCGTCACGGGCTCGCCGCAGGTCGAGGCGGCGGTGAGCGGCGCCAACGGGTTGCTCAGTGCTGCGCGCAAGGGCTTGGTGATCGTCGATTGTTCGACCAGCGAGCCCGACTCGACGACCCGGCTGCGTGAGCAGTGCGCAGCGCTGGGTGTGGCCTTCGTCGATGCGCCGCTGGCGCGCACGCCGGTCGAGGCCGAGTTGGGCAAGCTGAACGTGATGGTCGGCGCCAGCGACGCGCAGTTCGCGCAGCTTCGCCCGGTGATCGCCGCCTTCGCGGAGAACGTGATCCACGTCGGCGGTCCGGGCGCGGGCCACACGATCAAGCTGCTGAACAACTTCATCGGGCAGGCCATCTGCACCGCCACCGCTGAGGCCTTCGCGGTCGGCCAGCGCGCGGGGGTCGATCTGCGCAAGCTGGTCGAACTGGTGTCGGCGGGCGCGGTGAATTCGGGCCTGTTCCAGGCGATGGCGAAGACGCTGAACGGCGATCTCACGGGCCTGAAATTCGAGCTCGACAATGCGCGCAAGGACCTGCGCTACTACACCCACCTGGCCGAATCGCTGAACGTGCCGTCGCTGGTCGGCGAGGCGGTGCACCAGTCGCTCGCGCTCGCGAGCGCGCTCGGCCACGGAGGCAAGTACGTGCCGTCGCTCGTGGAAGCGCAGGAGCAGATCAGCGGCGCAAGGATTGTCGGTCGCTGAAGCGCGAATGAACGGCAGCGGCCGCAGCAGCGGGCTCGTCTATTCCACCGGGATCGGCCGGATGTGCCCGGCGTGCCGCCGGCCCGCCGCCGATTGCAGCTGCGGCAAGAAAAAAGCGGTGCCGCAAGGTGACGGCATCGTGCGGGTGTCGCGCGAGACCCAGGGCCGCGCCGGCAAGGGCGTCACGCTCGTCAAGGGCCTGGCCCTCGACGCCGCGGCGCTGGCGCAAGCGGCGCGGCAACTGAAGGCGGCGTGCGGCTGCGGCGGCACCGTGAAAGACGGCGTGATCGAGGTGCAGGGAGACCACCGCGACCGCGTCACCGAGCACCTTACAGCGCAGGGGTGGACCGTCAAGCGCGCTGGTGGGTGACGCGCGTCAGGCCGACGCCGGCCGCGCCATCGGATACGCCAGCACCATCCACAGGTACAGCGCCGCGCCCGCCAACAGCGCGCTCATCGCAATCTCCAGCGACAGCGTGAAACCGGCGCCGGCATCGCCGCTGCGGCGCAGCAGCAGCGCGACCAGCGGCGGGCCGACGATCTGGCCGATGCCGTACATCGACGTCAGCAAGCCCATGAAGCTGGCCGCCAGCCACGGGCGCAGGCGCCGCACCTCCTGCATCGCGAAAAAGGTGATCGCGGTGAACGGGAAGCCGAGCATCAGGCTGCCGATTGCGAAACCCGCCAGGCTCGGCCGGAACACGGTGACCGCGATGCCCGCGGCCTGCACGACGTAGCTGGCGGCGAGCAGCGCCCGCAGGTCGCCGCTGACGCGCAGCCGGGTCGCGAGCAGCGCTCCGGCGATCACGCCGACGCCGAAGATCGGCCAGAACATGTCGAGCCACGGCGAGCCGGGCAGCGCCGCCCGCGCGATCACCGGCAGGAAGGTCGCGGTGACGATGTAGCCGAAGCCCGCCAGGCCGTAGGCGATGGCGAGGAACGCGATCTCGACCCGGTCGCGCGGCCGGCCCGCAGCGACGGTGCCCGGGTCCGGCATCGTGAGGCCGGCAGGTCGCGGACCGACACCACCCTGAAAGGTGCGCCACACGACTGCGGTCAACCCGAAGGCGAGCACGCCGAAGATCAGCCAGCCGGTCGACGCCTGCCAGCGCCACGCGACCATGCCGCTTGCGAACAAGCCGCTGACGACGATGCCGGCGCCCGGGCCGGTGTACATCACGCCCCCGAGCGCGGTGGCCTCCAGACGCGCCAGTTGAGACAGGCACCAGCCCGAGGAGAAGACGAACACCACCGCACTGGCCACGCCCGCCGCAAAGCGCAGCAGCGGCCACGCGGATGGCATCGGCAGCGCCACGCCCAGCGTCAGCAACCCGGTCGCGACCAGCCCGGCGCGCACCAGCAGCGGCGCGTTGACGGGTGGCAGGCGCGGCGCATGCGCCCAGATCCATGGCTGAAAGGTGCAGAGCAGCGCGCCGGCCA
>JANMAW010000112.1:0-1803 GCA_031360005.1 Rhizobacter sp. | reverse complement strand
GGCAAGCTCGGATTCGAGCATCGCGCGACAGCCGTGGTACTCGTCGCGCAGATAGACGTAGATGCGCGCGATGCCGACCGCCCACGCGGCGATCAGCATCCCCTCGAGGAAGCGGTGCGGGTCGCGCTCGAGGTAGACGCGGTCCTTGAAGGTGCCGGGCTCGCCCTCGTCGAGGTTCACTGCCATCAGCCGCGGGGCCATTTCGTTGCGCACGATGCGCCACTTGCGCCCGGTTGGAAAGCCGGCTCCGCCGAGTCCGCGCAGGCCCGAGTCGGCCATGATCGCGATCACCGACTCGACCTCGAGCTCGCCGGCGATGCATTGCTTCAGCAGCCGGTAGCCGCTCTGCGCCTTGTAGGCCGCCAGGTCGATGAAGCCTTCCGGGCGGTGCGTCGTCTGGCCCGCCCGGACCTTGGCCTCGACCGCCTCAAGGCTGGCATGCGCCACCGGATGCTGGCCCACCGCCACCGCCGGCGCCTGCTCGCAGCGGCCGATGCACGGTGCCGCGATCACGCGCACGTCCTTGCCGAGAATCGCCGGCAGGCGCGCCAACAGGTCCTGCGCGCCCGCCATCTCGCACGACAGACCGTCGCAGACCCGCACGGTCAGAGCCGCCGGCACGGTGTCTCCTTCCTTGACGACGTCGAAGTGGTGATAGAAAGTGGCCACCTCGTAGACCTCGGTCTGTGCCAGCCCCATCTCGCGCGCCAGCGCTGCCAGGTGGCGCGCGCTCAGGTGCCCGAAATGGTCCTGCAGGCGGTGCAGGTGCTCGATCAGCAGGTCTCTTGCCCGCGGGGCCGCTCCGAGCAGCTGACGCACTTCTTCGACCGCGGTCGGATCGACGACGCGCCCTTTCGGGGCCTCGCGCTTGCGTTGCCGGGTGGCGGCCTGGGCAACGATCGGAATGGTTCTGGCGTTCATCGGGATTCTTCGGTCAGCGCGCCGTGAGGCGATCGGCGCTTTTCGGCAGGGAGATCGGCGTCAGATGGCGCCCTGGGCGCGCAGCGTGACGACGTCGGCTGGGCTGAAGCCCAGTTGCCCGAGCACTTCGTCGGTGTGTTCGCCGAGCAGCGGCGAACGCGTGACCTCGGTGCTGCTGTCGGACATCTTGATCGGGTTGCCGACCGTCAGGTATTTGCCCCGCGTCGGATGATCGACCTCGACGATCGTGCCGGTCGCGCGCAGCGCCGGCTCGTTCGCGATCTCCTTCATCGACAGGATCGGCCCGCACGGGATGTCGTACTTGTTCAGGATGTCCATGGCCTGGAACTTGTCCTTGGTCATGGTCCATTGTTCGATGCGCGCGAAGATCGGCTTCAGGTGCAGCAATCGCGCCTGCGGCGTCGCGTAGGCTTCGTCGTCGATCCAGTCGGGCTCGCCGATGACCTTGCAGACGGCCGGCCACACGGCCGCCTGCGGGATGAAGTAGATGTAGGCGTTCGGGTCGGTCTCCCAGCCCTTGCATTTCAGGATCGACCCGGGCTGGCCGCCGCCCGACGCGTTGCCGGCGCGCGGCACCGCGTCGCCGAACTTGCCGTCGGGGTACTGCGGATACTCGTGCATCGTGTGGGTGCGTTCGAGCCGCTGCTGGTCGCGCAGCTTGACGCGGCACAGGTTCAGTACCGCGTCCTGCATCGGCGCGAGCACCTTCTGGCCGCGCCCGCTGTGGGTGCGCTGGTAGAGCGCCGCGACGATGCCGAGCGCGAGGTGCAGGCCGGTGCCGCTGTCGCCGATCTGCGCTCCGGTCACCATCGGCGGGCCGTCGTCGAAGCCGGTCGTCGAAGCCGATCCGCCGGCGCACTG
>JANMAW010000106.1:0-2862 GCA_031360005.1 Rhizobacter sp. | reverse complement strand
GCAGACAGCGCCGCGAAAAGTTCGCGGCCGTCGCGCGTGTCGCGCCAGTCGCCTGCCACGTACTTGTAGTGAAACCCGCCCGAGCGGGCCGCGAGCCACAGCTCCTGCAACGGCGGCTGGGTGTTCAGAATGATCTTGCTGCCGTTCGGGAAGCTCATCTCGAGCAGGCCGCCGCTGCGCTGCGTGTCGATATCGACGACGTCGTCCTGCAGCCAGGCGTCGATGCACGCTTCGACGCTCGCGAGCAGCGCGCTCGTCTTCGCGCGGTATTCGCTGTCGGTCAACGGAGTCGCTCTGAGATCGGCGGTCATGGTCGATAGAATCCTGGCATGGTGCAGCGCAGGTTCAGTGTAGCGGCCGGCGTCAAGGCAGCGTCGAGAGTGTGTGTCGCGCTGGCCACGGCCGCGCTGCTCGCGGCGTGCGGGCAAAAGGGCGCGCTCGCGCTTGGCAGACCCGTGACCGCCTCTGCGGCAGTGGCTTCGCCGGCGTCCGCAGCCGCGCCCGCGCGATGACCCTGCCCGGCGCTCCGCAGATCGCCTACCGCGGCGAGCATCTGTTCATCGAAGACCATTCACTGAGCGATCTGGCACGGCACTTCGGCACGCCGTTGTATGTGTATTCGCGTGAGTCGATGCTTGATGCATTGGCCGGCTACCAGCGGGCGCTGTCCGGGCGCGACCACCTCGTCTGCTACGCCGTGAAGGCCAACTCCAGCCTGGCGGTTCTGCAGACCCTGGCCGAGGCCGGTTGCGGCTTCGACATCGTCTCGGGCGGCGAGCTCGAACGCGTGCTTGCCGTCGGCGTGCCGGCGTCAAAGGTGGTGTTTTCCGGCGTCGGCAAGACGCGCATGGAGATGCGCCGCGCGCTCGAGGCCGGCGTGATGTGCTTCAACGTCGAGAGCGAGGCCGAGCTTGACGTGCTCTCGCAGGTGGCGAGCGAGACCGGCATCGCCGCGAAGGTCAGCCTGCGCGTGAACCCCGACGTCGACGCGGGCACGCACCCGTACATCTCGACCGGCCTGAAGGGCAACAAGTTCGGTATCGCACACGAGCGCGCGGTGGCCTGCTACGAGCGCGCGGCATCGATGCCGGGATTGCAGGTGGTGGGGATCGATTGCCACATCGGCTCGCAGATCACCGACACCGGCCCTTACCTCGACGCGCTCGATCGCCTGCTCGAGCTGGTCGAGGCCATCGAAGCGCGCGGCATCCCGATCCACCATCTCGACCTGGGTGGCGGCCTGGGCATTACGTACACCGACGAAACACCACCGTCGGCCGAAGAGCTGGTGCGCAGCCTGCTTGCGCGGATCGACGCGCGCGGCCACGGGCGGCGCAGGATCATGTTCGAGCCGGGTCGCTCACTGGTGGGCAACGCGGGCGTGCTCGTCAGCGAGGTGCTGTACCTCAAGCCCGGCGAGCAAAAGAACTTCTGCATCGTCGACGCGGCGATGAACGACCTGATGCGCCCGGCGATGTACCAAGCCTGGATGGGCATCGTCGCGTGCCGGCTGCGCAGCGAGCCGCCGGTTGTCTTCGACGTGGTCGGCCCGATCTGCGAATCGGGCGACTGGCTCGGGCGCGATCGGCCGCTCGCGGTGCGAGCCGGCGACTTTGTCGCGGTGTTGTCGGCCGGTGCCTACGCGATGACGATGGCCAGCAACTACAACACGCGCGGGCGTGCCGCAGAGGTCATGGTGTCGGGCGAGCAGGCCTGGCTGATCCGTGATCGCGAGCAGGCGGTCGATCTGTTCCGCGGCGAGCACCTGCTGCCGCCCCGCTGACCGGCCTGCATCGAGGCGCAGCTCAGATGCGCCCTTCCTCGACCGCGTGGCAGGCGACCAGCACACCACCGATCTTGTTCAACGCTGGGCGCTCCTGCCGGCAGCGCTCGTTCGCGTGCGGGCAGCGCGGGTGGAAGGTGCAGCCGCTCGGCGGGTTCAGCGGGTTCGGCACCTCGCCTTGCACCGGCGTGCGGGCGCGGCCGCTCATGTGGATGTCGGGGATCGCATCCAGCAACATGCGCGTGTACGGGTGGCGCGGGTGCGCGAACAGCTCGGCCTTGTCGGCGATCTCGACGAGCCGGCCGAGGTACATCACGCCGACTTGATCGCTCACGTGGCGCACGACCGCGAGGTTGTGCGAGATGAACAGGTAGGTCAGACCCTGCTTGCGCTGCAGGTCCTTCATGATGTTGAGCACCTGCGCCTGCACCGACACATCGAGCGCCGACGTCGGCTCATCGCAGACCAGGAACTCTGGCTGTGTGGCCAGGGCGCGGGCGATCGAGATGCGCTGGCGCTGCCCGCCCGAGAACTGGTGCGGGAACTTCTCGACATCGGCCGCGGCCAGCCCGACCGACTGCAGCAGCTGCGCGACCCGCACCTTCATCTCGTCCTTTTCGGCCCGGGTCGATGCGCCGCGCGTGCTGACGAGGCCGTGCTCCTTGAGCGGCTCGCCGACGATGTCGGCCACCTTCCAGCGCGGGTTCAGGCTCGCATACGGGTCCTGGAAGATCATCTGCATGCGCCGGCGCAGCGTCAGCGCGCGGCCCGAAGCAAAGGTCGCCGCGGTGTCGGTCCCGTCGAATTCGACCCGGCCGCGGGTCGGCGCGTACAGGCCGACCAGCAGCCGCGCGACGGTGCTCTTGCCACAGCCCGATTCGCCGACCAGCGCGAGTGTCTTGCCGCGCTCGATCGAAAAGCTCATGCCGTCGACCGCGTGCACGAACTGCCGCGGCTTGCGCTCGATCACGCGATTCAGCCAGGGCGCCGACACGTCGAATGTCTTCGACAGGTCGTGCACCTCGATCAAGGCGGAGGCCCTCGCGGCGACGACCGCGCTCATGCGGCCTCCCGCATCG
>JANMAW010000096.1:0-4919 GCA_031360005.1 Rhizobacter sp. | reverse complement strand
ACCGTCCGACCAACCCAGGAGGCCATCTCGATGAGCCACGGATTCGATGTCACCGAAGCGGGTCTCGAACTCGCCGAGCCCGAGAGTCCTCCGCCGGGCCACCCGCTGATCGCGCGGATAGATCGGGCCATGCGCGTGCTGAACCGTCTGGTCATGGTGCCGTGCATGCTCGCCGTGTTCGCGGCGGCCTGCATCCTGACCTATAGCGTGGCGGCACGCTATTTCTTCAAGATCCCGACCGACTGGCAGGACGAGATGGCGATCTTCCTGCTGATCGGCGCAACCTTCTTCTCGGGCGCCTATGTGCAGTCGCTTCGCGGCCACGTGGGGGTCGAGGCGGTGGCCGGCTTGCTGTCGGCCCGGGCGAACCGCATCCGCATGCTGTTCGTCGACGGGATCAGTTTCCTGTTCTGCGCGTTTTTCGCGTGGAAGTCGTGGAGCCTGTTCCGCGAAGCACTCCACGAGGGCCACAGCACCACCTCGACCTGGGGCCCAGCCCTGTGGATCCCTTATTCGCTGATGGCCACCGGCATGACACTGCTGGCGCTGCAACTGCTGCTCGAGTTCATCAGCCGGCTGGCCGACAAGGGGAAACACAGATGAGCACGCTCGGTCTCGGTCTGAGCTACGGCGTGCTGACCCTGGCGGTGATGTTCTCCGGCATGCCGATCGCCTTCGGCCTCGGTGCCGTGGCGGTCGGGTTCATGTACTTCTTCATGCCGGGCTCGGCGCTCGACACGGTCACCCAGAACGTCTACGAAGAGATGGCGAGCATCACGTTGCTGTCGATCCCGCTGTTCATCCTGAAGGGCGCGGCGATCGGCAAGTCGCCTGCCGGCAAGGATCTGTACTCGGCGATGCACGCGTGGATGAACAAGATACCGGGCGGCCTGGGCATCGCGAACGTGTTCGCCTGTGCGCTGTTCGCCGCGATGTCGGGGTCGAGCCCGGCGACGTGTTCGGCGATCGGCAGCGCCGGCATCCCCGAGATGCGGATGCGCGGCTACTCGCCGGGCTTCGCCGCCGGCATCATCGCGGCGGGCGGCACGCTGGGCATCCTGCTGCCGCCTTCGATCACGATGATCCTGTACGCGGTCGCCGCCGAGCAGTCGCTCGGCCGGCTGTTCCTCGCCGGCATCGGGCCCGGCGTGCTGCTGGTCGCGCTGTTCTCCGGCTACTCGATATACCGGTATCGCAAGGAATACGCCGCCGCCAAGATTGCTTTCGCCGGAGGCGCGACGCAGTCGGCGATGCTCGACGACCATGTCTACACGCTCGCCGAAAAGGTCGAGATGCTGCCGCGCGTGTTGCCGTTCGTGATCCTTCTGATCGGCGTGATGGTGGCGTTGTACGGTGGCTATGCGACCCCGTCGGAAACCGCGGGGCTGGGCGGCATCCTGGCGCTGCTGCTGATCGCCGTGGTCTACGGAATCTGGCGTCCGAAGCAGTTGCAGCCCATTTTGTCGAGCACGATCAAGGAGTCGTCGATGCTGATGTTCATCATCGGCATGTCGCTGCTTTACTCGTACGTGATGAGCTCGCTGCACATCTCGCAAAGCGCGGCCGAATCGGTGGTCGCGATGCACCTGCCGAAATGGATCCTGCTGGCGGTCATTCTCGTGATGGTGGTCGTGCTCGGCTTCTTCCTGCCGCCGGTGTCGATCATCCTGATGACGGCGTCGATCATCCTGCCCCCACTGAAGGCCGCCGGCTTCGACCTGATCTGGTTCGGCGTGGTGATGACGATCGTGATGGAGATGGGGCTGATCCATCCACCGGTCGGCCTGAACATCTTCGTCATCAAGAACATCGCGCCCGACATCCCGCTGAAAGACGTGATCTGGGGCGTGATGCCCTTCCTCGGCCTGATGTTCGTCGCGATCCTGTTGATGTGCCTGTTGCCCGGCATCGCCACCGGGCTGCCTGACCTGATCATGGGCGCACCGAAGTGAATGCTGCGTTGCGCCTGCCGAATGCCTGGGATACGCAGCAGCGATCCCGCGCCGCGCGATTGCAGCGGGCAAGTGGCTTGGCCAAAGGCAAGCTCGTCGATGCGTTGCAGATCGGCGCGCTGCTTGCCGCGGTGATCGAGCCGGGCGACCGGGTCTGTCTCGAGGGCAACAACCAGAAGCAGGCCGACTTCCTGGCGCAGGCGCTGACCGCGCTCGACCCGGCCGCGGTGCACGACCTGCACATCGTGCAGTCGGTGCTGGCGCTCCCCGAGCACCTCGACGTGTTCGACCTGGGGCTCGCATCGAAGCTCGACTTCAGCTTTTCCGGCCCGCAGGGCGCGCGGCTCGCGCGTCTCGTCGGCGAGCGCCGCATCGTGATCGGTGCGATCCACACCTACCTCGAACTGTTCGCTCGCTACTTCGTCGACCTGACGCCCAACGTCGCGCTGATCTGCGCGCAGGCCGCCGACCGCGAGGGCAACCTCTACACCGGGCCGAACACCGAAGACACGCCGGCGATCGTCGAAGCCACCGCGTTCAAGAGCGGCGTCGTGATCGCGCAGGTCAACGAGGTCGTGGACCAGCTGCCGCGTGTCGACATCCCGGCCGGCTGGGTCGACTTCGTCGTGAAGAGCCCGAAGCCGCATTACATCGAGCCGCTGTTCACGCGGGACCCGGCGCAGATCTCCGAGATCCAGGTGCTGATGGCGATGATGGCGATCAAGGGCATCTACGCCGAGTACGGCGTGCAGCGTCTGAACCACGGCATCGGCTTCGACACCGCGGCGATCGAGCTGCTGCTGCCGACCTACGGCGAGTCGCTGGGGCTGAAAGGCAAGATCGCGCAGCACTGGGCACTGAACCCGCACCCGGCGTTGATCCCGGCGATCGAAGCCGGGTGGGTCAAGTCGGTTCATTCGTTCGGCTCCGAGCTCGGCATGGAGGACTACATCCGCGCCCGGCCCGATGTGTTCTTCACCGGCGCCGACGGGTCGCTTCGCAGCAACCGCGCGTTCTGCCAGGCCGCCGGCCACTACGCGTGCGACCTGTTCATTGGCTCGACGCTGCAGATCGACCTGTGCGGAAACAGCTCGACCGCGACGCTCGGCCGCATCGCCGGCTTCGGCGGTGCGCCCAACATGGGCGCCGATGCGCGCGGCCGCCGCCATGCGAGCCCGTCGTGGCTGAAGGCCGGGCAGCAGGCGCGGGCGGGTCTCTCCGGCGCGCGCGGCACGCCACGCGGGCAGAAGCTGGTGGTGCAGATGGTCGAGACCTTTCGCGAGCACATGCAGCCCGCGTTCTTGGAGCATCTGGATGCCTGGACGCTCGCCGAGCAGGCCGGCATGCCGCTGCCGCCGATCATGATCTACGGCGACGACGTGACCCACATCCTGACCGAAGAGGGCGTCGCCAACCTGCTGCTGTGCCGCAGCGACGAAGAGCGCGAGCAGGCGGTGCGCGGTGTCGCCGGCTACACCCCGGTCGGCCTCGGGCGGGATCGCCGCATGGTCGAGAACCTGCGCGACCGCGGCGTGATCCGCCGGCCGGAAGACATCGGCATCGACACCCGCCAGGCCACGCGCAACCTGCTCGCTGCGCGCTCGATGCGCGATCTCGTGACGGCCTCCGGCGGGCTGTACCGGCCGCCCGGTCGATTCAGAAACTGGTGAGGTGATTCGATCATGTCCACTGCGGCCGGTCTGGAAACCCTGCGCTTCGAATTCCCCGGCAAGCGCCCGGTGCCTTCGTTCGCCCCGGTGCTCGTCGGCGTCGTCGGATCCGGGAACCTCGAGGTGATGCTCGAGCCCGCCGCCAGTTCCACCTGCGCGTTCGAGGTGCAGACCTCGGCACGCGGCTTCGGCACGATCTGGGAGGCGGTGCTGCGCGACTTCCACGAGCGCCACCGGCTCGCCGGCGTGCGCGTGTCGATCAACGACATGGGTGCGACGCCGGCGGTCGTGAGCCTGCGGCTGAGTCAGGCGTCGGCGGAGTTGGCCTGACGACCATGAGCAGCATCAGCTATGGCGAATGCTCGGCGCGCGAACGTGTGGCGCGGCTGTTCGACGCCGGCAGCTTCGAGGAATGGCTGCCGCCCGCGCTGCGCGTGATGAGCCCGCACCTTGCGCAGCTCGGCGTGCCGTCGGCGTTCGACGACGGCGTCGCGATCGGCCGTGCGCTGCTCGACGGGCGTCAGGTCTTCATCGCCGCGCAGGAAGGCGAGTTCATGGGCGGTGGCGTCGGCGAGGTGCACGGCGCCAAGCTCTGTGGTTTGCTGCAGCGCGCATTGCGCGACCGGCCGGCGGCGGTGGTGCTGCTCGCCGAATCGGGCGGCGTTCGTCTGCACGAAGCCAACGCCGGGCTGATCGCGGTGTCGGAAGTGATGCGTGCGCTGCTCGACGTGCGAGCCGCCGGCATCCCGGTGATCGTGCTGATCGGCGGCGCCAACGGCTGCTTCGGCGGCATGGGCATCGTCGCGCGCTGCGCCGACCACATCGTGATGAGCGACATCGGGCGGCTCGCGATGAGCGGCCCCGAGGTGATCGAGGCATCGCATGGCGTCGAGGAATTCGACTCGCGCGACCGGGCGCTGGTGTGGCGCACGACCGGCGGCAAGCACCGCTACCTGACCGGCGATTGCGACACGCTCGTCGATGACGACGTGCAGGCGTTTCGCGCCGCCGCGATTGCCGCGCTGGCATCGAACCGGCCCTTGACGCCAGCCCTGCTGGAAGCCGAGCACGCGCTGCTCGCGCAGCGCCTGCAGTCAGCGGGCGAGCACGGCGATGCGATCGATCTGTGGCGGCGCCTGGGGGTGCCAGCGCCCGAGCGCGTGCCGGATCTGAACGCCGCCCAGGTGCGCGCGCTGCGTCCCGCCACGGAGCCGTCGAAATGAACTGGACCGATGTCGTCACGCAGTTGTTCGGCGCTGCGCACGCGATCACGGCCGACGCCGACTTCCTCAGCGGC
>JANMAW010000075.1:0-9000 GCA_031360005.1 Rhizobacter sp. | reverse complement strand
AACCCATTGCGCGATCTTCTGAACCGGCACGTCGACTTCGAGCAATTGCGCGTGCGCAGCCCGTTCAAATTGTTCGTCGGCGCCACCCAGGCGAACACCGGGAAGCTGCGGGTATTTCGCGAAAACGAACTCACCGTCGACGTGTTGCTGGCCTCCGCGTGCCTGCCGATGATCCATCACTCGGTCGAGATCGACGGAGAGCCGTACTGGGACGGTGGCTACTCCGCGAATCCGGCGGTGTTCCCGCTGTTCTACGACTGCGATTCGAGCGATGTGTTGCTGGTGCTGTTGAACCCGCTGAGACGCGAAGGCACGCCGCGCAGTGTGGAAGACATCGAAACGCGCGTCGCCGAGCTGGCGTTTAGCGCGCACTTCATGCGCGAGATGCGCATGTTCGTCCATGCGACCGATTTCTCGAGCCTGGCATTCTTGACGATGGGAAGACTCGAGCGCCGTTTGCAGAGGTTGCGGTTTCACATGATCGATTCGAGCGACGTCGCGAGCCTGCATCGCTCCGACACGAAGCTGCTTGCCCACGGCCCGTTTCTCGATCGGCTGCAGCAACAGGGGCGCGAGCGTGCCGCCGCCTGGCTCTCGGAGCATTCCGACGGCGTCGGACGACGCTCGACGGTCGATGTGAAGAAATGGTTCGCCTGATTCGGCCCGCGTGCGGAGCCGCTTTGGGCCTCGAGTGTCCCTGTTGCCGACACGGTGCGACTTGAAGTTCGGCCTTGGCGCCCAAACCTCAGGTTCATCGCGGCTCCGACCGCGCGCCCTGCAAGGAATGGTCATGCCCGCACCCAAGCTCGAATCCGTCCGGTCCAGAATCGAAACCACCATCGCACTGGCGCGCCTGCTCGAACGGGTCGAGCTCAACCCTGCGGGTGTGGGTGCCGACCAGTACCGCGCGCTGGTCGGACAGCTCAAGCTGGCATTGGCCGAAGAACTGCCGAACGAGGCCCTGCAGGTGGTTCTGGGCGCTCACCCGGCCACAGCAGAACTGTATGAAAACATGCACTATGACAGGGCCGGGCTGTCGCGTTCGTCGCTCGAGAAGTCGATCGGCTCCGAGATGCTGGCGAGCCAGATCCTGGCCCGTATCGCCCGCGAGTCGAAGTCCAGATCCTGACCACGCGCCGCTGAGCTGCCGCGGCGTGGCGTCACGCGATACCCCGCATGGCGCTTTCTTCCGATATCTTCAGTTCGCGTCGCAGCAGCGTTATTGCGAAGACTCGCCACGCGGCTGCCCGCGCGCAGTGCGAACCGGGCTGTAGCAGCGGCAATGAAAGGGCCCCGCATACGCGGGGCCGGTGTGCTGCGATGGTTACGGCCCGGGCCGGCGCTCAGCCCTGCTTCCTGCGGCGGACCATGTAGCCGAGCATGCCCAGACCGGCCAACATCAGCGCGTAGGTCTCGGGCTCAGGGATGGGGTTGTTGGGGTTCGTGTCGATTCGCGTCGAATAGTCGACCGACAGGTCCTCGATCAGGAAGCCGCCTGCGTTCGAGCTGAGATTGATCGTCGAGATCAATGCGCCCGTGCTGCCGTTGTACACGCCGATGGAGCTCGAAAAAATGTTCGACACGAGGAAATTCGTGCCGTCGAAGGCGATCCCGGTGGCGGAGCTGGGGGCGGTGATGAATCCAGCCTGCAGGACGTTGCCGCTGAGGTCGTAGACGTCGTAGACGCCGCACGCATCGCAGCGATTGGAGATCAGCTTGCCGTTGAAGAACTCCAGCCCGTCCATGAATTGCTGGGCCATGCCGAGGGTGATCGTCTGCACGTTGTTGCCGGTGGTCGGGTCGATCTTGAACGCCCGATTCGTGCCCGAATAGTCCGCGGTGTAGAAGAAGGTGCCGTCGAAGGCGATCGTCGACATGCTCTGATTCTGGGTCTGGATGAATCCCAGCGGAGCGCCGGTGTTCTTGTTGACCTCGTAGATCTTCGAGTCGTCAGTGACGGTGTAGAACATCACGTCGCCGACCACCACGATCCCGCGGCCGTTACCGCTCGGCTGGCCGATGAACCGGCTTGCTTCGACGCCCGTCGTGCCGTCAATCGTGTGGAGTGGGTTGTTCCCACTGCTGGCCGAGTTGCCATAGATTGGAGCCGCTGCGACATTGGCGGCGCAAAGGACTGCCGCTGCGGTGGCCGCGGCGAGACTGAAGGTGGAGCGCATGATTTCCCCTGAATAAGTGCGTACGATTGGTACGAAATGACGCAAAAGCGTGACGCTTTAGTCAATCTTGTGACATTTGTGCGTGAATATGTCACGCGTCACTACTATGCACAGAGGCGGCTCCTGCGTCTTGGCCCTGACTCCCAAGTCTTAGGGGGGACACCCTCATATCGGGGGGTGCCAGCGGCACTTGGTGCTCCGGCTGCGCGCTCGCTTTCCCCTTTCGACGCGGCGTTCTCCTCCTCCCCCGATCCGCGGCATTCGCGCCGCGGCTGTCAGCGAACTCCCACATACGAATGCGTCATTGGCGGCTCGCGCGGGGGCGCAGCTGCGAGTCCACTGGAACATGCGTGGCGCACAGTTTCTTGCCGCATCACCGCGCGCCAGCCCCAGGAGACAGCCATGAACACACCGCAAAACCGTCCGGCCCCCGAGCAGCGCGAGGCGCTGGAGGAATCGGAGAAGAAGGCCAGCGAAAAACATCCCGAGAACTTCAAGGATCGGGAGACCAAGGAGAAGGTCGTCGAGATCCTCCCGATCGATGAGGATGGCTCCGCGATCAAGGGGATCGACCCCGAGAAGTGACCTGCTCCGCGCGAGCCGGCCTCAGTTCGCAGGCGTGTAGCGCTTCGCGCGCAGGTTTTTCTTGATCTCCTGCAGTATCGGCCGCAACTCGCCCGGCAGCCGCAGCGCCACCGCGGTCGTGAGGATGTCGATCACCATCAGGTGCAGCAGCCGCGACACCATCGGGCTGTAGCGGTCGTAGTCTTCTGGGTGATCGGCCGCAAGCAGGATCTGGTTCGCACCGATGGTCAGCTGAGCCAGCGGTGAATCACTGGCGGTGATGGCGATCAGCGTCGCGCCTTTCTTGCGCGCGATCTCGGCGACGTCGAGCAGGTCGCGGCTGTGACCCGAGTTGCTGATGATCACCGCGCAGTCGCCGCCTCGCAGCATCGTCGCGCTCATCACCTGCACATGACCGTCGCTGACCGCGGTGGCGCGCACGCCGAGACGGAAAAACTTGTGCTGCGCGTCGAGCGCGACGATGCCGGAGTTGCCGACCCCGTAGAACTCGATGCGCCGACCGTTGCGCCCTGCGTCGGCGAGCGCGGCGATCGCACGCTCGAACGCGCCGTTGGCCACACTGTTGCGGTACTTCAGCAGCGCGCTGACGGCGTTGTCGATCACCTTCACGATGATGTCGGCGCTCTTGTCGTCTTCGTCGACCGCGCGATGCACGAAGGGCACGCCTTCGTTGACGGTGCCGGCGAGCTTGCGCTTGAAGTCGGTCAGGCCGTCGTAGCCGACGCTGCGGCAGAAACGAACGACAGTGGGCTTGCTCACATGCGAGCGTTCGGCCAGCTCGGTGACCGGCAGGCTGGCAAAGCTGCGCGGGTCGGCCAGCACCAGCCTGGCCACGCGTTGCTCTGCCGGCGGCAGTGCGGGGAGGGCGGCACGGATGCGATCGAGCATGATTGGGACGGCCCCCTGGCGACTACGTCACCAGCTCCGCGGGAGGCGCGAATTTCGCTCGCGGTCGTTTGGCGCTCGGCTTGTCATGGCGTCGAGACTCACTGCTCTTCCGCCCAAGCGAAGCCGTCGCGCGCCACCAGCGCGCTCGCGGCGGCCGGGCCCCAGGTGCCAGCGGCATATGGGCGCGGTCCGGTCGTGTCGCGCTGCCAGGCATCGAGCACCGGTTCGACCCAGCGCCAAGCCTGCTCCTGCTCGTCGCTGCGCACGAAAAGGTTCAGCCGGCCGGCGATCGCCTCGAGCAGCAGGCGCTCGTACGCGCCGACCCGGTTCTCGGCGAAGGCCTTGTCAAAATCCAGGTCCAGCGACACCGGCGACAACATTTCGTGCTGGCCCGTGCCCTTGGCCGCGAGCAAATGCAGCGCGAGTCCGTCTTCGGGCTGCAGCTTGATGACCAGCTTGTTCGGCTGGTTCATGCCCGGGAAGATGCTGTGCGGCGTCGGCCGGAAGTTCACGACGATCTGCGCGTCGCGGTCGGCGAGGCGCTTGCCGGTGCGCAGGTAGAACGGCACGCCGGCCCAGCGCCAGTTCTGCACCTCGGTTCGGATCGCGACGAAGGTTTCGCAGGCACTGTCCGGCGGCACCTTGGCCTCCTCCAGGTAGCCCACCACCTTCCTGCCCTGCGCGTTGCCGCCGCGGTACTGGCCGCGCACCACGTCGCGCGCCACGCTCTCGTCGGTGAAGGGCTTCAGCGAGCGCAAGACCTTGAGCTTCTCGTCGCGGATCGCGTCGGCGTCGTTGCGCGAGGGTGGCTCCATCGCGACCATCGTCAGCAGCTGCAGCGCATGGTTCTGGATCATGTCGCGCAGTGCGCCGGTCGTGTCGTAGAAGTCGCCGCGCGTGCCGACGCCGAAATCTTCGGCGATCGTGATCTGCACGTTGGCGATGCTTTCGCGCCGCCACAGAGGCTCGAACAGCACATTGCCGAAGCGCAGCGCCATCAGGTTCTGCACCGAAGGCTTGCCCAGGTAGTGGTCGATGCGGAAGGCCTGCTCTTCCTTGAACACCGAGCGCACGACCCGGTTGATTTCCTGGGCACTGGCCAGGTCGTGGCCGAGCGGCTTCTCGAGCACGACGCGGATGCGCGGCTCGTTCAGCCCGGCCGCACCGAGCTGCGCGCAGATCTGCGGGAACAGGTACGGGCTCGTCGCGAGGTAGAGAACGACGGTGTCGGCCCTGCCGTCCGATCGGCCGTTCGCCGGCCTCGGCTCACCGAGCCACTCCTTCAGCCGCGCGTAGTGCTCGGGCTGCGACAGGTCCATCCGTCGGTAGTGCAGCATCTCCGCGAAGCGCGCGAACTCTTCGTCGGTCGGGCGCTTCGCGCCTTCGACATCCTGGAACCGCTCCTTGATCCAGGCGCGATATTGGGTGTCGGTCTGCTCGTCGCGCGCCACCGCGAGGATCCGGCCTTCGGGAGGCAGCTTGCCGTGGCGGAAGGCCTGGAACAACGCGGGCATCAGCTTGCGCCAGGTCAGGTCGCCGGTACCGCCGAAGAAAACGAGGTCGAATGCCATGGGGATTGTTCCGCGCCCGCGCCGGGCGATGTAACTTTGTTTCAGGCGCGATGATGCCGAAGTTTGTTGCGAAGGTCAACGCAGTCCGGCGGCATGCGAGCTTGGCTGACAGCGGCAAAGCCGCTAACGTACCGCCGGGGGAAAAATGGACTTCAACACTTTCATCAACAAGGCCTGGGCCGACCATGCCACCGATGCCCGAGCCGTAGCCCTGCGCCTGCGCGAGGGCATGGTTCTGGCCACCGACGAGTCGCGCGTCGCGCAGCTGGCGAACCTGGCGCATCACGTGCAGGGCGAACACCTGGGCGAGTGGCGCGCCGGCATCGTGTTCATCGAGCGCCTTGCCACGTTGCCCGCGTTCGTCTCCGACGGCAGCAGCGGCCTGGCGCAGCGCCGCTGCCTGGCGAGTCTCGCGCTCTGCGAATCGGAGGGCGCCGACCTCGGCGCGCTCTCGGCGTCCGATCGCATCCGCGTCGGAGCGATGGCTGCAGCGAACCTCTCCCAACGCGACACCGGGCGCGCCATTCGATTGTTCCAGGACGCGCTGGATCGGGCCGACAAGGCCGGGCTGCCTGCCGCCGACCCGATGAATCGCGCACTGGCCGTTGCCGGGAACAACCTCGCATGCACGCTCGAGGAGAAGACGGCGCGATCCGCCGACGAGCGTGAACTGATGATCCTGGCCGCGCAGACATCGCGCCGCTGCTGGGAACGCGCCGGCACCTGGCTCGAAATCGAGCGCGCCGAATACCGCCTCGCAATGACCTGGCTGCGGGCCGGCGATCCGGCGCGCGCCCGGTCGCACGCGCAAGCCTGCCTCGAGATCGTCGACGCGAACGAAGGTGCAGCGCTCGAGCGGCTTTTCGGCTGGGAAGCATTGGGTCTCGTCGAACGCGCAGCTGGCGACAAGACAGGGCATGCGCAGGCACTGACGCGGGCTCGCGAAGCGTTCGCGGCGCTGGACCAGTCCGACAAGACGGGGTGCGCCGCAACTCTCGACAGGCTGGCGGTTTGATCGGCTCACCATTGGGCTTGCACTTACCGAATTTCCCGGCACGCGCTGGTCGCGTCGCCGTGACGTTGCGACTGATCGCTGGTTGCGGAATCCCGTGTTAACCACTACCGATCGACGCATATAAGTACAGAGGCTTTGGCGTCGAGTATCGATCGCCGAAAGCACGCGGAACTAAAGTTCCCTGCCCGTGCCGAGCCTTCGGCATGGCGCCAAAGCCAAACATACAGGAGACAGACACCATGAAGCTCAGAGCCTGCCTTGCACTCGCTTTCAGCCTCGGTGCGGCATGCGCCGCCTCGGCCGGCGACCTGGTCATCGCGACTGTGAACAACGGCCACATGATCGAGATGCAAAAGCTCGGCAAGTTCTTCGAGCAGGCGAATCCGGACATCAAGCTCAAGTGGGTCACGCTCGAGGAGGGCACGCTGCGCTCGCGCGTCACGACCGACATCGCCACCAAGGGCGGCCAGTTCGACGTGATGACCATCGGCATGTACGAGACGCCGATCTGGGCCAAGAAGGGCTGGCTCAAGGAGCTGACACCCGACGCCGCCTACGACGTCGACGACCTGCTGCCGGCGATGCGCAACGGCCTGTCGTCGGGGGGCAAGCTCTACGCCGCGCCGTTCTATGGCGAGAGCTCGATGCTGATGTACCGCAAGGACCTGACCGACAAGGCCGGCGTCACCTTCGCCGAGCGTCCGACCTGGGAGCAGGTGCGCGACGCGGCCGCCAAGATCCACGACCCGAAGGCCGGCGTCTACGGCATCTGCCTGCGCGGCAAGCCGGGCTGGGGCGACAACATGGCATTCCTGTCGACGATGGTCAACAGCTTCGGCGGCCAGTGGTTTGACATGAGCTGGAAGCCGCAGCTCGAAACCAAGCCTTGGAAGGATGCGGTGACGTTCTACGTCGACCTGTTGAAGAAGTACGGGCCTCCGGGATCGTCGGCGAACAGCTTCAACGAGATCCTCGCGCTCTACAACGAAGGCAAGTGCGGCATGTGGATCGACGCGACGATCGCCGCGTCGTTCATCACCGACCCGAAGCAGAGCAAGGTCGCCGACAAGGTCGCGTTCGCGCAGGGCCCGTACAGCGCCACCACGAAGGGCGCGAACTGGCTGTGGGCCTGGGCGCTGGCGATTCCGGCAGGCACCAAGAACGCCGAGTCGGGCCAGAAGTTCATCAACTGGGCGACCTCGAAGGACTACATCAAGCTGGTCGCGAAGGAGAAGGGCTGGGCCGCGGTGCCGACCGGCACGCGCAAGTCGACCTACGCGACGCCCGAGTTCCTGAAGGCCGCCAAATTCGCCGAGGCCGAGAAGAAGGCCATCGACAGCGCGAACCCGAACGACAGCACGCTGCCAAAGAGCCCGTACGTCGGCGTGCAGTTCGCGGCGATCCCGGAGTTCCAGGCGATCGGCATCGCGGTGGGCCAGCAGATGAGCGCGGCGCTGTCGGGCAAGGCGACGGTCGACCAGGCGCTGAAGGCGTCGCAGGCGGCGGCCGATCGCGAAATGCGCAAGGGCGGCTACTACAAGTAAGAGGCGCTGCTGCGCGATCCGATCTTGCGCCTGTGATGCTCGCCGCACCGTAGTACGGCTCCGCTTCTCGGCGCAACCTCGGGCCGCTCGCAGCAAAGCCCGAACGTTTCATCGCGTGCCGGCCTTCGGCGACGCCCGCGTCCAGTCCTTCCATTCGAGGATCGCCATGAACCGCCTGCTGCCCCGCGCGCTGCTCGCGCCGGCCGTCGTCACGCTCTTCCTGTGGATGATCGTGCCGCTGGCGATGACGCTGTACTTCTCGGCGGTTCGCTACAACCTGATGCAGCCCGGCGACAAGGAATTCATCGGGCTGGCGAACTTCGAGTACTTCGTCACCGACCCCGACTTCGGCCCGTCGGTCTACAACACGCTGCTGCTGCTCGGCTCGGTGATCGCGATCACGGTGATCCTGGGTGTCGGGCTGGCGCTGCTCGTCAACGAAGCCTTCCCCGGCCGCGGCATCGTGCGCGTGCTGCTGATCTCGCCGTTCTTCGTGATGCCCACCGCGAACGCGCTGCTGTGGAAGCACATGATGATGAACCCGGTGTACGGGGTGCTCGCGCAGGTCTCGATCTTCTTCGGCGCGACGCCGGTCGACTGGCTGACCGACCACCCGCTGTTCTCGGTGATCCTGATGGTCGCGTGGCAGTGGCTGCCGTTCGCGTGCCTGATCTTCATCACCTCGCTGCAGTCGCTCGACCGCGACCAGATGGAAGCGGCCGGCATGGACGGTGCCAATGCCTTGCAGAAGTTCTGGTTCCTGACGCTGCCGCACCTCGGCCGTCCGATCGCGGTCGTGATCATGATCGAGATGATTTTCCTGATGAGCGTGTTTGCCGAGATTTTCACGACCACCGGCGGCGGGCCCGGCAACGAGAGCACCAACGTCGCGTTCCTGATCTTCAAGCAGGCGCTGATGAACTTCGACGTCGGCGTCGCCTCGGCCGGCGCGTTGTTCGCGGTCGTGCTCGCCAACATCGCCGCGGTGTTCCTGATCCGCATGATCGGCAAGAACCTGGACTGACGGTCGTGGAGCCCCGATGAAAAACCTCGCATTGATCCTTCGCACCGTCGCCGCCTGGTCGATCACGCTGCTGATCGTGTTCCCGCTGATCTGGCTGGTGCTGACCGCGTTCAAGACCGAGCAGCAGGCGATCTCGATTCCGCCGCAGCTGTTCTTCACGCCGACGATGGAAAGCTTCGCCGAAGTCAACCTGCGC
>JANMAW010000035.1:0-6097 GCA_031360005.1 Rhizobacter sp. | reverse complement strand
AGTGTTTGTTGAGCACGAGGAAGATCAGCGGCCCGACCAGCGCGTGCACCACTTCGGGCACGTTCACCGCCCGGAATTCACCCCGATCGACGCCGCGCTGGATCACCTGCGCGAGCATCCGGTTCGACGGCGTGATGACCTCGTCGACGTAGAACTGTGCGACTTCGGGAAAGTTGCGCACCTCGGAGGTCATCAGCTTGATGATTCCCGAGGCGCGGGTTTCGCCGATGCGTTCCCACCACATGCGCAGCACGAGCGCGAGCAGTTCGGCCGTTCTGCCGTCGAACCGGCGGACGATCTGTTCGCCCTCGGCGATCTGGTTGATCACGTTGTGCCGGATCACCTCCTTGAGCAGCTCTTCCTTGCTCGGATAGTAGAGGTAGAGCGTGCCCTTCGCGACCCCGGCGCGTGCCGCCACATCCTCGGAGCGCGTCGCGGCAAAGCCTCGTTCGACGAACAGGTCGAGCGCCGCGTCGAGCAATTCCTGCGGGCGGGCTTCCTTGCGGCGCTGGCGCGACGAGGGCGGGTCCGATGAGGCCGGATGGAATGAAAGGGAAGATTTCATACTGACTTGTCGGTCATTATGTACCGGCGGGGCGCGTCGAGGTCAACGCGGAGCGCTCGCGGCTGCCTAGAATCCGGCCCTTCTGTTGATCAAGGAGCGGTGGTGCCTCGGATGCCGGTATTGCGACGCGTTTGCTGGTTCGTCTGCCTGGGCTGGCTGGCGGGTTGCGCGTCGATCTTCGGCCCACGCACCGTCGAAGTGCCGCAGGCGCAATTGCAGCAGTGGATCGAACGCCAGTTCCCGATCGACAACCGGGTTCTCGAACTGCTCGACGTCAGCCTGGGCGTGCCGCGACTCACGCTGCGGCCCGACACGAATCGCATCGCCACCCGGTTCGAGGTCAACGTCAGCGACCGCATTTTCAGGGTGCCGCATCACGGCAGCCTGGTGCTCAGCCACGGCGTGCGATTCGACCCGATCGACAACACGGTGCGGCTCGCCGACGTGCGCATCGAAAGCGTCGAGTTCGACGGCGCGCCCGCGCTTGCGCAACGCCAGTTCGACCGCGTCGCGGTGCAACTGGCCGAACGGATGCTGAGCGACCGCGCCATCTACACGCTGCGGCCCAAGGACATCGAAGCGGTGCAGGGACGCGGCTACCGTCCGGGCGACATCCGTGTCACTCCCACCGGCTTGTCGATCACGCTGCTGCCGTCCGAGCCCCGCTAACATCGCGGGCCTTTCAAGCTCCCGGAGTCGTCGTTGGATCTCATCCTGCTGTTCAAGGCCGCGATCATGGGGATCGTCGAAGGGCTGACCGAATTCCTGCCGGTCTCGAGCACCGGCCATCTGATCCTGGCCGGCTCGTTGCTGCACTTCAACGACGAGCGCGGCAAGCTGTTCGAGATCGTGATCCAGTCAGCGGCGATCCTCGCGGTGGTGTGGGAGTTTCGCGCGCGCATTGCCGCGACACTGGGCGGTGTCGGCCGCGATCCGAAGGCGACCCGGCTGCTCGTCAATGTGGCGATCGCGTTCATGCCGCTGGCGGTGCTCGGGCTGCTGTTCGGCAAGGCGCTCAAGGCGCAACTGTTCAATGCGCCGACGGTCGCGACAACCTTCATCCTCGGCGGTTTGGTGATCCTGTGGGCCGAGCGCAGGACACATGCGGTACGGGTGAACAGCGTCGACGAGATGACCCGGCTCGACGCGTTGAAGGTCGGGTTCGCGCAGGCCTTCGCGCTGATTCCGGGCACGAGCCGCAGCGGCGCGACGATCATCGGCGGCATGCTGTTCGGGCTGTCGCGCCAGGTCGCGACCGAGTTCACGTTCTACCTGGCGATCCCGACGCTCGGCGCGGCGTCGATCTATTCGCTGTACAAGGAGCGCGCGCTGCTGTCGGCCGACGACCTGGGGATGTGGGCGGTGGGGATGCTCGCCGCGTTCGTTTCGGCATTCCTGTGCGTGCGCTGGCTCGTGCGCTACATCTCGACCCACACCTTCGTGCCGTTCGCGTGGTACCGGATCGGCTTCGGCGTCGTCGTGCTGGTGACCTGGCGGCAGGGCTGGATCCATTGGGCCGGATGACCTTCCTCGCGCGCCATACCGCGCCGCGCACCGAGCGGCGCCGGCCGGCTGCGGGCGTCCCGGCGCTCGGCCTGCCGGGATTGGCCGGCGACCCGAACCTCAGCCGGGCTTGACGAACACCAGGTCCCAGACGCCGTGGCCGAGTTTCAGGCCGCGGTTCTCGAACTTGGTCAGCGGGCGGTGGTCAGGCCGGGGCGCGTAGCCCGCGGCCGTGTTGAGCAATGCCGGTTCGGCCGACAACACCTGGAGCATCTGCTCGGCGTACGGCTGCCAATCGGTCGCGCAGTGCAAATAGCCATTCGGTGCGATGCGGCTCGCCAGCAACCGAACCAGCTCGGGCTGGAGCAAGCGACGCTTGTTGTGCTTCTTCTTATGCCACGGGTCGGGGAAGAACACATGCACGCCGGCCAGCGTGGCCGGCCCGATCATGTGCTGCAGCACCTCGACCGCGTCGTGCTGGATCAGCCGCAGATTCGTCAGGCCGAGCTCGCCGATGCGCTTGAGCAGAGCGCCGATGCCGGGCGTGTGCACCTCGACGCCGATGAAATCGGTGCCGGGCAGCGCCTGTGCGATCGCGGCGGTGGCGTCTCCCATGCCGAAGCCGATCTCGAGGACCTGCGGCGCATTGCGACCGAAGCTCGCGGCGAAGTCGAACTGGGCCGGCGCGAATGGCAGCACGAAGCGCGGGCCAAGTTCGGCGAGCGCACGCGTCTGGCCTGGCCCGATGCGGCCGGCGCGCACGACGAAGCTGCGGATGCCGCGGTGCCGGGCCAAGTTCGTGCGGGCTGTCGTGTCGGTCATGGGGCAGGCCATGGACTGCGGGATAGCGCGTTCGTGCGCGGGCCGCTAGGCTATCAGGATGGGATTTTCGACTCGAATCGGTCGCTGGGCACTTGCCCTCTCGGCAGTCGCCGCGGCCGCGAGTGCCAGCGCGGCGACGCCGCAGGCGACCGGTGCGCGCATCGTGCCGTCGTCGGTGGCCAGCGCGATCCGCTCGAGCGGGCTGGCGCCGAAGAGCTTCGGCATCTACGCGCAGGAGGTCGAAGGGGCGCGCACCGTGATCGCGCTCAACGAAGAGTCGCCGTACACGATGGCCTCGACGACCAAGATCGTCACCTCGCTCGCGGCGCTCGACCTGCTCGGCCCGTTCTACCGCTGGCGGACCTCGGCCTTTGCGCTCGGCACGCTGGCCGACGGAAAGCTGGTCGGCGACCTGCTGATCGTCGGCGGCGGCAATGCCCAGCTCACGTCGGCGGAGTTGGCTGCGTGGTTCTCGCGCATGCGGGCGCAGGGGCTGCGTGAGATCGACGGCGACATCGTGCTCGACCGCTACGCATTCCAGCTCAACCCCTCCGATCATGCGCGCACCCCGGCGCAATCCGCTGGCGAGCCGCGCCACGTGTGGCCGGATGCGATGACGCTCGACGAGGGTCAGCTCGATGTCGTGATTCAACCCTCGCGCGGCGAGCACCCGGCAATTGCGCTGAAGCCGGTGCTCAGCGAAGTCCGGATCGACAACCGGGTCACGATGGGCGGAAGCTGCGATGCGTCGCCGCGCTGGGAGTCGGGTCGCGGCAGCCGGGCCACGGTCGTCGTCGAAGGCAGTTGGGGCGCAGACTGCGGTATTCGCACGATCAGTTTCGTGCCGCCGCCCGACAGCGGCGTCGCGGCGCGCGCTCTGCCGGCAATGTGGGCTGCGGCGGGGGGTGTGCTGCGCGGGCGCGTGGTGTCGGCGCCAGCGGTTCCGGGCGTGAGCCCGATCCCCTTCGGCATCGACGGCGAGCCGCTGAAGCCGCTGTCGTTCCACCGCTCAAAGCCGCTGCCGGAGGTGGTGCGCGACATCAACAAGGCCAGCGACAACGTCGCCGCGCGCAACCTGATGCTGTCGCTGTCGCCGGGCTTTCCGTCGCGGCCGGCAACGCTCGCCGGGGCGCAGCAGACCATCGGCCTGTGGTTGCGCGACCAAGGGCTGGGCGAAGGCGATGTTGCGGTCGAGAACGGCTCCGGCCTGTCGCACAGCGAGCGCGCCAAGCCGCGCGCGCTGGTGGCACTGCTGCGCAAGGCCTGGCGTGCCGAGCAGGCCCAGGCTTTTTTCGATTCGCTGCCGATCGCCGGGGTCGACGGCACGCTGAGGAACCGGCTGCAGGGCGGCAAGGCGACGGGTCGGGCCTTCCTGAAAACCGGCACGCTGAACGACACCCACGCTCTGGCGGGCTATGTGCGTGCTGCCAGCGGCAAGATGTATGCGGTGGCGCTGATGGTGAACCACGCCGACCCGGCCCGCGGCCGGCCGGCCATCGACGCGATCATCGAGTGGCTGGCACGCAATGGCTGAAGGCCGGCGGCTTCGCAGGCAGGCCGGCATCGTGAGGCAAACCGGTGCGAGGGATGAGTGATGGCGAACCTATCGGCGGCAGACTTCGAGCCTGAGCGGCATCAGCAAATCATCGGGTACCGACACAGCTTGCTGCCGGCACTCTTCGCGGTCGATCTGGCGCTGTGCATGCTGCACGTGGTGCGCTGGCTCGGCTGGTCGACCAACGATCGGTTCCTGCTGCAAATGGATGGCGGGATCGGCGAGTGGTGGCAGTACGCTCAGGCGGCTGCCATCTCGGTGTTGCTGGCGCTGATGGCCCGCCGCTCCCGGCAGCCCGTCTACGCCGCCTGGGCGCTGGTGTTCCTGTACGCATTGCTCGACGACGCGTTGATGATCCACGAACGCGGTGGCGCGGCCTTCGCGCGTCGCCTTGCCTTCGAGGGAGCGTTCGGGCTGCGAGCGGTGGACTTCGGCGAACTGTTGGTGTCCGCGCTCGCCGGCGGCCCGCTGATGGCGTTCTGCTGGTGGGCGCACCGCCGAGGCAACGCGCTGGCACGGGCGCATTCGATGATTTTGCTCGGGCTGTTCGGGATGCTGCTGTTCTTCGGCATCGTCGTCGACATGGTCCACATCGCGCTGGAATCCGCAGGTATGAAGATCGAAGCGATGAACATCATCGAGGACGGCGGCGAATTGTTCGCAATGAGCCTTGTCCTGGCGTTCGCCTTCCGGTTGCGAAGAACCGCGAATGCCGGGGCGGCGCGCCCGTGGTCCCGCGCCCAGCCCGGGCGCAGGTTCGGCCCGCGCTAAACTACGTGCCGAACTGCGGGTGTAGTTCAATGGTAGAACGGCAGCTTCCCAAGCTTCATACGAGGGTTCGATTCCCTTCACCCGCTCCAGTTTGAGGTCTATACAGGTCCCGCGTGGACCTTTTCTTTTGGCCGTACCTCTCTGAAGGCTCGCCGTTTGTCCGATGAGGGCCACAGGAATCCATTGCAATCCTCCTAGCGATGCGGGTAGATTTGCGGGTAACAACGGATTCCCGCGGAGAGTTACCCACAAATGGGCACCGACAATCTCACCGACATGTCCATCCGGAGAGCATCGCCGGGGCAAAAGGCGGTGCGCTTGCCGGACGGACGAGGTCTCTTTCTCGAGGTGTCCCCTGCGGGGGGCAAGTGGTGGCGTTTGAGGTACCGCTTCGGCGGCAAGGAAAAGTTGCTGTCGTTGGGAACGTACCCGGACACCAGTCTTAAGAGGGCACGCGAGAGGCGGGAAGAAGCACGAACCCTGCTTGCCTCAGGAATCGATCCGAGCGCCGCGCGAAAGGCCAGGAAGGCGGCAGGTGCTCCCGGCGGTCTGAACAGCTTCGAGGTCGTCGCTCGAGAGTTTCACGAAACCAAGAAATCGGACTGGAGCGAGGCGCACGCCAGACGTTGGCTGGAGCGAATGGCGAAGGACGTTTTCCCTTTCATCGGCGCAGATGACCTGTCGTCAATCTCCGCGCCGAAACTGCTCGAAACCTTGCGCCGAGTCGAATCGCGCGGCGTTCGCGAAACCGTCCACTCGATTCAGCAGTCCTGCGGCCAAGTGTTTCGCTACGGTATTGCGACCGGACGCGCAGAGCGGAATCCTGCCAGCGATCTTCGTGGAGCGCTCAAACCTGTGCTGGTGAAGAACATGGCGGCCGT
>JANMAW010000649.1:0-2225 GCA_031360005.1 Rhizobacter sp. | reverse complement strand
AGGCCGATGAACGAATAGCGCCCGAAACGCTCGCCGCCGACCACCGATTCGAGCAGGAAGCTGTGCTTGCCGCCGCCGCTCGCGTAGGCCAGCTTCAGGTACAGCGACAACGGGGTTTCGAGATCGGCGAAGGCCTCGGCGATCAGCGGGATGCGGTTGAAGCCCTGGCTTGCCAGGCTCTTGAATTCGAGTTCGGTGATCATGTTCGATGGGCCCTCCACAGGCCGACGGGCGCCGCAGCGCACCCGCTCAGAGATTCAGTCGTCGAGTCGGGGCCGCAGCTGACAACCGGGCCACCGGTGGAGCCGGGGATCGTGCCGATCAAGGCACGCCGCCGACCGCAGCAAAGACAGGCGCTTATGCGCGCGAGGATTGGCCCCGCCAGGGCCATGCTCCCCGGTCTTGCGACCTTGCCTTGAGATTGCGCGGTGTGAACATGCGCAAAAGTGTAGCAGGCGGCCCCGGCGCGGCCCGCACTCAGGCACCTCCGGCGCGGCGCAGGCGCGAGGTCAACGCGGCGATCTCGTCCAGCAGGTCCAGCGCCAGCGCGACGCCGGGCGGATTGATCTCGAGCTCGCGCGTCAGCGACAGCGCCAGCCGGGCGCGGCGCAGCGCCGGGCCTTTGAATTGCCACTGCTGCGGCGAGTCGCCGACCGGCTCGAGCACGCCCTCGACGACCCAGACGCGGACCTGGTCTTCAGGCACACGGCAGGCGCGGCACAACTCGACCAGGCTCAGATGCAGGTCTTCTTCGACGACCGAGGTGGTGAACTGGGTGTGGCTCATGTCCTTCATCCTTCCAGGTGGGCGCGGGGATTGAAATCGAACGCGGCCGCGAAGGCCTGGTACGCGCCCTTGGCCTTCGCGTCTTCGGCCGGTGGCAGCGCGATCGCGAGCACGACGTACAGGTCACCGGCCGGCTGCCCCGGGATGCCCTTGCCCTTCAGGCGCAGCTTGCGGCCGCCGGCCGAACCCGGCGGCAGCGTCAGTTCCACGTTGCCGTCCGGCGTCGGCGCACTGACACTGGCGCCGAGCGCTGCCTCCCACGGGGCGACCGGCAGGTCGAGGTAGACGTCGCGCGCGTCGACCCGGTAAAGCCGGTGCGGCTTGAAGGAAATCTCGAGGTACAGGTCGCCGGCCACGCCATCGCCCAGCCCCGGCCCGCCCTGGCGCGCGAGCCGCAGATGCTGGCCTTCGCGGATGCCCTTCGGAATGTTGACATCGAGCGTGCGCTCGCGCATCACGCCACGGCCCTCGTCGTCGAGCGCGGGCATGCGCAGCGAGATGCTGCGCTGTGCGCCGCGGTAGGCATCTTCGAGGTCGACCAGCACCTTCGCGTGGTGGTCCTGCCCGGTCATGTGCATCTCTGGCCGGCGCGCCTGCCCGGCACGCGTTGCGCGACCGAAAAGCGCCTCGAAGAAATCGCTGTGGTCGCGCCCGCCGAGGGGGTCGCCACTTGCATCACCGCGGCCGCTGAACTCGAAGCCGGCGTCCCAGCCTGGCGGCGGCTGGAAGTCCTGCTCGCGGCCAGACGCCTGCTGGCGCTCCCACTGGCTGCCGGCCGCGTCGTAGGCGGCGCGCTTCTCGGGGTCTCTGAGCACTTCGCTGGCTTCGCCGATCTCCTTGAAGCGGGCCTCGGCATCGCCCTCCTTGCTGACATCCGGGTGGTACTTGCGCGCCAGCTTGCGGTAGGCGCGCTTGATGTCGTCCTGGGTCGCATCGCGGGCAACACCCAGCGTCTGGTAATAGTCCTTGAACTTCATCGGCGGCACCTCGCAAGGCCGGAGTGTGCCTGCGATCAGTGGCCGTGCGACTGCGGCAGATCAATGCCGCCTGCAGCGCCTTCGCACAAGGTCATGAACGGCTCACGCACCACCTGCAGAGTCACGTGGCCGATCCTGAACCGGTCGCGCAACTGGTGCGTCGCCGCCTCGAAGAACGGATCGTCGGGGTGGCCGCCCGGCATCACCAGGTGCGCGGTCAGCGCGACATCGCTGGTGCCGGTGGACCAGACGTGCAGATCGTGCACGCGGTCGACGCCGGGCAGCGCTTCAAGTGCGCGGCGCACCGCGGCGAGGTCGATGTGCTCGGGCACGCCGTCGAACAGCATGCGCAACGACTGGCGGAACATGCCCCAGGTGCCGACCACGATCAGCAGCGCGATGACCAGGCTCGCCGCCGGATCGAGCCAGGGCCAGCCGGTCCACAGCGCCAGCGCACCGACC
>JANMAW010000643.1:0-8250 GCA_031360005.1 Rhizobacter sp. | reverse complement strand
TCCTTCGGGTAGAAATACAGGATGACGATCCGTCCGGCGTAAGCTTGCGGCGTGAATTTCACCCCACCGGTCGCAAGCGCTTCAAATTCCGGGATGGCTTTGTTGAGGGCTGGCGTCATGGAGTATTCTGTTTGGTTGCGCTGGTCAGGACGTAGCCGCAGATTATAAGCGCTGCGCTTGCGCCGCCGACCCGGCCCGACCGTCGCCGCCGAGCGCTGGGGGCGCGCTTTCGAACAGCAGTGCTGCAATCACCGATCGACCTTCGGCCAGCAGCACGTTGTAGGTTCGGCAGGCGGCCGCAGTGTCCATGGTCTCGACCCCGATGCGCCGATCGATCAGCGGCTTGAGCAGCGACGGGTGGACGAAGCGGATCCGGCTGCCGCTGCCGAAGATCACCAGCTCGGGCGCAAGCGTTGCCAACCTCGCGAAATGCGCTTCGGTCAGGGCCGTGAATGCATCAGCCTGCCATGGCAGCACTTCGCCGGCCCAGGGCACCACCACGCTGGTGCGGTGCTCCACGCCGTTGATGATCACGCCGTCTGGCCCGTGCCGGAGGATTGCGCTCTGGCCTTCGATGCGGTCGGCTTGAAGTTTCATGTCGGTTGTGAGTGATGGAGTCGCCGGCAGGGCGCAGCGGCGTCGTACCCCTGTGGTTAAATTGTAGTTTTTGCAGCGCAGCAATACTGCGGGAGGTCTTTTGAAGCCGATCGTCAAGTCGAGCAAGCTCGCCAACGTGGCCTACGACATCCGCGGCCCGGTGCTGGAGAAGGCCCGGCAGATGGAAGAAGAGGGCCACAAGATCATCAAGCTGAACATCGGCAATGTCGCCGCGTTCGGCCTCGAGCCGCCCGACGAGATCGTGCAGGACATGATCCGCAACCTGCCGCACAGCGCCGGCTATACCGACAGCAAGGGCCTGTTTGCGCCGCGCAAGGCGGTGGTGCACTACACCCAGCAAAAGAACGTTCAGGGCGTGGCGATTGACGACGTGTACCTCGGTAACGGTGCTTCCGAGCTGATCGCGATCGGCATGAACGCGTTGCTCAACGACGGCGACGAGGTGCTGATCCCGTCGCCCGACTACCCGCTTTACACCGCGGTGGTCGGGCTGTCCGGTGGCAAGCCAGTTCACTATTTGTGCGACGAGTCGTCAGACTGGCTGCCCGACATCGCGGACATGAAGGCGCGGATCACACCCCGCACCAAGGCACTGGTCGTGATCAACCCGAACAACCCGACCGGCGCGCTGTATCCCGAGAGCGTGTTGCGGGAGATCGTCGAGGTCGCCCGCCAGCATCAACTGGTCGTGTTCGCGGACGAGATCTACGACAAGACGCTGTACGACGGCAACACCCATACCAGCATCTCGTCGTTGGCCGACGACGTGCTGTTCGTCACGGTCAACGGGCTGTCGAAGAACTACCGCTCGTGCGGCTATCGCGCCGGCTGGATGGTCGTTTCGGGCGAGAAGCGCCATGCGCGCGACTACATCGAAGGTCTGAACATGCTGGCCTCGCTGCGCCTGTGCGCGAACACGCCCGGGCAGCTCGCGATCCAGACCGCGCTGGGCGGCTACCAGAGCATCAACGACCTGGTCGCGCCGGGCGGGCGCCTGTGCCGCCAGCGCGATCTCGCTTACCAACTGCTCAGCGAGATCCCCGGCGTCAGCGTGGTCAGGCCGAAAGCGGCGCTGTACATGTTTCCGAAGCTTGACCCGAAGCTCTACCCGATCGTCGATGACCAGCAGTTCGCCTATGAGTTGCTGTCGGAACAGAAGGTGCTGATCGTGCAGGGCACCGGCTTCAACTGGCGCGCGCCGGACCATTTCCGCGTCGTCTTCCTGCCGAATTCCGACGACCTGACCGAGGCCATCGGGCGCATCGCGCGCTTCCTCGAGCACTACCGCAAACGCCACTCGCACTGACCTCGCAAATGAAACCCATCCAAGTGGGGCTGATCGGCCTGGGCACCGTCGGCCGTGGCGTGTTCGAGGTCCTGCGGCGCAACCAGGAGGAGATCCAGCGCCGCGCCGGCCGCGGCATCGAACTGACGATGGTGTCGCGCCGCAACGTGGCGGCGGCGCGCGCGGTCGTGGGCGACACGGCGAAGGTCGTCGCCGATGCGCGCGAGATCATCGCCAACCCGGCGATCGACATCGTCATCGAGTTGATCGGCGGCTGCGGCATCGCACGCGAACTGGTGCTCGAGGCGATCGCCGCCGGCAAGCACGTCGTCACCGCCAACAAGGCGCTGCTCGCGGTGCACGGCACCGAGATTTTCAAGGCGGCGCGCGAGCGCGGCGTGATGGTCGCATTCGAAGCTGCGGTGGCCGGAGGCATCCCGATCATCAAGGCGTTGCGCGAAGGACTGACGGCGAATCGCATCGAGTGGATCGCCGGCATCATCAACGGCACGACGAATTTCATCCTGTCGGAGATGCGCTCCAAGGGGCTCGACTTCGAGGTCGTGCTGAAGGAGGCGCAGCGTCTGGGCTACGCCGAAGCCGACCCGAGCTTCGACATCGAAGGCATCGACGCCGCGCACAAGGCGACGATCATGAGCGCGATCGCATTCGGCATCCCGGTGCAGTTCGACAAGGCGTATGTCGAAGGCATCACGAGACTGCAAGGCGTCGACATCCGCTACGCCGAGCAACTCGGCTACCGCATCAAGCTGCTGGGCATTACCAAACGGCGCGCCGAGGGCATTGAACTGCGTGTGCACCCGACGCTGGTGCCGGCCAAACGCCTGATCGCGAACGTCGAAGGTGCGATGAACGCGGTCGTGGTGCATGGCGACGCTGTCGGCAGCACGCTGCACTACGGCAAGGGCGCCGGTGCCGAGCCGACCGCCTCGGCGGTGATTGCCGACCTCGTCGACATCACCCGGCTGCACACCGCCGACCCCGACCACCGCGTGCCGCACCTCGCGTTTCAGCCCGGCGCGATGCACGACACGCGGATCCTGCCGATCGCCGAAGTCGTCACCGCGTTCTACCTGCGCCTGCAGGTCGCCGACCAGGCGGGCGTGCTGGCGCGCATCACCGGGATCCTTGCCGAGCGCGACATCTCGATCGATGCGCTGCTGCAGCGCCCGGGCGAGGGTGCCTCCGACGAGGCGCGCGCCGACGGCAAGGCGCCAACCGACGTGATCATCCTGACGCACGACACGGTCGAGGGCCGCATGAACCACGCCATCGCGCAGATGCAGGCGCTGCCGACCGTGCTGGCGCCGATCGTTCGCATACGCAAGGAAGAACTGAGTTGAAGTACGTCAGCACGCGTGCGGCGTCGAGGCTCGACCGCACCGAGCGCGGCTTCTGCGAGATCCTGCTCGAAGGCCTCGCGCCTGATGGCGGCCTGTACCTGCCGGCGCATTATCCGAAGATCGATTCCCCCACGCTGACGCGCTGGCGCGGCCTCACGTACCCGGAGCTGGCGTTCGAGATCCTGTCGCTCTACATCGACGACATCCCGGCTGGAGACCTGCGCGCGCTGGTGCGCAAGACCTACACCGCCGAAACCTTCGGCGGCGCGCAGATCGTGCCGCTGCGTCCGCTGGAACCGGGCGTGTTCATCGAAGCCCTGTCGAACGGCCCGACGCTCGCGTTCAAGGACATCGCGATGCAGCTGCTCGGCAATCTGTTCGAGTACGAGCTCGCGCGGCGCGGCCAGACGCTCAACATCCTCGGCGCGACCTCGGGCGACACCGGCAGTGCCGCCGAGTATGCGATGCGCGGCAAAGCCGGAATCAACGTCTTCATGCTCTCGCCCAGGGGCCGCATGAGCCCGTTCCAGCAGGCGCAGATGTTCAGCCTGCAGGATGCGAACATCCACAACATCGCAGTCGAAGGCGTGTTCGACGATTGCCAGGACATCGTCAAGGCGGTGTCGAACGACCTCGAGTTCAAGCGCCGACACCGCATCGGCACGGTGAACTCGATCAACTGGGCGCGCCTGTTGGCACAGGTGGTGTACTACTTTGCCGGCTATTTCCAGGCCACGAAATCGAGCGATGAAGCGGTCAGCTTCGCGGTGCCATCGGGCAATTTCGGCAACATCTGCGCCGGCCATGTCGCGCGGCAGATGGGGCTGCCGATCCGCCAGCTCGTGCTCGCGACCAACGAGAACAACGTGCTCGACGAATTCTTCCGCACCGGCACCTACCGGGTGCGCGCGAGCCACGAGACGCACGAGACATCGAGCCCGTCGATGGACATCTCGAAGGCATCGAACTTCGAGCGCTTTGTATTTGATCTGCTGGGGCGCGACGGCGTGCGCACGCGCGAGCTGTTCAAGGTCGAGCTGGAGCGACGTGGCACGTTCACGCTCTCCGTCGACGAATTCGCGCGCATCGGCGGATACGGGTTTGTTTCCGGCAGCAGCACGCACGCCGATCGCCTCGCGACGATCCGCGACACCTACGAGCGCTTCGGCACGATCGTCGATACCCATACCGCCGACGGCCTGAAAGTGGCGCGCGAGCATCTTGTGCCGGGCATTGCTACGATCGTTCTCGAGACCGCGCTGCCGGCGAAATTTGCAGAGACCATCGTCGAAGCCATCGGCCGAGAGCCGGATCGGCCGGCGGCGATGCGAGGCATCGAGCTTCTGCCGAAGCGCTTCGAGGTGATGCCGGCCGATGCGACGGCGGTCAAGGCCTTCATCGCCGCCAACGCCTGATCGATCGGAGTCGCAGCCAGCGGCATGTCGAACACGATGAACATCACGGCCACCTCAACGGCGCGCGCGCCATTGCTGACACTCGATGAAGCGTTGGCCCGATTGCTCGCGGCCGTCGCGCCGCTGCCGGCGAGCGAGCGCGAAACGGTCTCGACCTTCGACGCGTTCCGCCGCGTGCTGCTGCATGAGGTGCGTGCTGCACTCGACGTGCCGCCGCAAGACAACAGCTCGATGGACGGCTATGCGCTGCGCTGTGCCGATGTGCCCGCGGCCGGTGCGTTGCTGCCGGTCAGCCAGCGCATCGCCGCCGGCAACGTCGGTGCGCCGCTGCATCCGGGCAGCGCCGCCCGCATCTTCACCGGTGCGCAGGTCCCTCCGGGGGCCGATGCGATCGTGATGCAGGAGCAGTGCGAAGTGCAGGGTGACGGCGTGCGCGTCGACGTCGTGCCGGAACCCGGGCAGTGGATCCGCCGGCGCGGCGAAGATGTTCATGACGGCGCTGTCGTGCTGGCTGCGGGGACGCGTCTGACGCCGCAGGCGCTCGGCCTGGCCGCGGCGGTGGGCGCCGCGACCCTGCAGGTATCGCGTCGCCCGCGCGTCGCGCTGTTCTCGACCGGCGACGAACTGGTGATGCCGGGCGAACCGCTGAAGCCAGGCGCGATCTACAACTCGAACCGGTTCACGCTGCGCGCCACGATCCAGGCGATGGGTTGTGATTGCACCGACCTCGGCATCGTTCCCGACCGGCTCGACGCGACGCGCGAGGCGCTGCGCCGAGCGGCCCGGGGCCACGACCTGATCGTCACTTCCGGTGGCGTGTCGGTTGGTGAAGAAGACCACCTGCGCCCGGCGGTGCAGGCCGAAGGCCGCATCGAGCTGTGGCAGATCGCGATCAAGCCGGGCAAGCCGCTCGCGTTCGGCGAGGTGCGCCGGCCGGACGGTTCGTCGGCCCACATCGTCGGCTTGCCCGGCAACCCGGTGTCGAGCTTCATCACCTTCCTGCTGATGGTTCGGCCGGTGCTGCTGCGCTTGCAGGGCGCGACACGGTTGGACCCGACGCGAATCGCGCAGCGCGCCGATTTCGACTGGCCGCGCCCCGACAAGCGCCGCGAGTTCCTGCGCGTGCGCCGCAACGAAGCCGGCGGTCTGGACCTGTTCCCGAACCAGAGCTCCGGCGTGCTGACGTCGGCGGTGTGGGGCGACGGCGTCGTCGACAACCCCAGCGGCCGGGCGATCCGGGCCGGCGATGCGGTGGACTTCATGTCGTTTGCGGAGCTGCTGTCGTGAAGCTCACGGTGCGCTACTTCGCTTCGATCCGCGAGGCGCTCGGGCCGAGCGAAGTTGTCGACGTGGTCGATGGCAGCACCGTCAGCGCAGTGCGTGATGCGCTGATTGCCCGTGGGGGCAGCCATGCCGCGGCGCTCGCGCGCGGCCGGCCACTGCGCAGCGCGCTGAACCAGTTGCTGTGCGACGAGAGCGCGTGCATCGCCAACGGTGCCGAGCTGGCGTTCTTTCCGCCGGTGACGGGTGGGTGAGATGCGCGCCGCGCGCGTCACCGTGCAGACGGCCGATTTCGATCTCGGCGCCGAAGTGGCCGCGCTGCGCGCCGGTGATTCGGGCGTCGGCGCGATCGCGGCGTTCGTCGGCACGGTGCGTGACCGCAATGACGGCGCAGGCGTCAGCGCGATGGAGCTCGAGCACTACCCGGGCATGACCGAGCGCGCGATCGACTCAATGATCGACGAAGCCATGCGCCGCTTCGACATTCGGGGCGTGCGGGTGATTCATCGCGTCGGGCTGCTCCAGCCGCCGGACCAGATCATGATGGTCGCGGTCGCCTCGGCGCACCGCGGGCAGGCGTTTTTGGCCTGCGAGTTCCTGATGGACTACCTGAAAACGCAGGCGCCATTCTGGAAGAAGGAGCAGACTCCGGAAGGCGCGCGCTGGGTCGACGCACGCAGCAGCGATGACGCGGCGCTGGCGCGATGGGGCATCACGGTCGGCAATGCGCCTCCGCCGGAGGGGCCCGACAGGAAGCTGCCGTGACCTCGGCGCTGCCGTGGGGACACATCCTTGCGGTTGCGCTGGGGGCCGCCGTCGGTGCTTTGGCGCGCTGGGGTGCCGGGCTCTGGCTGAATGCGCGGTGGGCCGGCTTCCCTTTGGGCACGTTGCTTGTCAACTGCGTCGGCGGATTGCTCGTGGGCATGGCGCTGGCGTGGCTCGAGCGCACGCCCGACGAGTTCCTGCGGCTGCTGCTGGTCACGGGTTTTCTCGGCGGGCTGACGACCTTCTCGTCCTTCTCGGGCGAATCGCTGATCCTGCTGCAACGGGGCGAGTTCGTGCTGGCGCTGGCGCATACCGCGGCGCATCTGCTGGGTTCGCTGGGGTGTGCCGTCCTCGGTTTCTGGGTGCTGGGCACCGTGATTGATTGAGCGCAAGCCCGCCGCGGCGGTGCTGCTTGAAAATTGGCCGAGTCCCCTCATGTCCGTCGCAACCGAAGGACTATCCCCATGCGAATCGACAAGCTGACGACCAAGTTCCAGGAGGCGCTCGCCGATGCCCAGAGCATCGCAATCGCGAACGACAACCCGTACATCGAGCCGGCGCACTTGCTCGCCGCGATGCTCGCGCAAGCCGACGGCCCGAAGGCGCTGGTCGACCGCGCGGGTGCCAACAGCAACGCGCTGAAAACCGCACTCGACGGGCTGGTCAAGGGCTTGCCGCAGGTGCAGGGCAGCGGCCAGGTCGTCCAGCCCGGTCGCGATCTCGCTGCCTTGCTGCAGGCCGCCGAGAAGGAAGCCGGCAAGCGCGGCGACCAGTTCATCGCCAGCGAGATGTTCCTGCTCGCGGTCAGTGACGCGAAGACCGACCTCGGCGGCATCGTCCGCGGTCACGGTCTGACGCGCAAGGCGCTCGAGAGTGCGATCGACTCGGTGCGCGGCGGCCAGAAAGTCGACAGCGCCGAGGCCGAAGGCCAGCGCGAGGCGCTGAAGAAGTACACGCTCGACCTGACCGAACGCGCGCGCAAGGGCAAGCTCGACCCGGTGATCGGCCGTGACGACGAGATCCGCCGTGCGATCCAGGTGCTGCAGCGCCGCACCAAGAACAACCCGGTGCTGATCGGCGAGCCTGGCGTGGGCAAGACCGCGATTGTCGAAGGTCTCGCACAGCGCATCGTCGCCGGCGAGGTGCCCGATTCGCTGAAGAACAAGCGCGTGCTCGTGCTCGACATGGCGCTGCTGCTGGCCGGTGCGAAGTTCCGCGGCGAGTTCGAGGAACGGCTCAAGAGCGTGCTGAAGGAAGTGGCGCTGGACGAAGGCCAGACCATCGTATTCATCGACGAGATCCACACGATGGTCGGTGCCGGCAAGGCCGAGGGCGCGATCGACGCCGGCAACATGCTGAAGCCGGCGCTGGCGCGCGGCGAGTTGCATTGCATCGGCGCGACCACGCTGAGCGAGTACCGCAAGTACGTCGAGAAGGACGCGGCGCTGGAGCGGCGCTTCCAGAAGGTGCTCGTCGACGAGCCGACGGTGGAGGCCACGATCGCGATCCTGCGCGGCCTGCA